>JAHJTU010000038.1 GCA_018829485.1 Nanobdellota archaeon
GCTACTTACCCACAACCATTTGTTTCATCTGCTGGAGTAGCAGATGTTGCTGTGATTGTTGGTTCTGGTGCTGCTGCAGAAGATATAATTGCATCTAATGACATTGTTGCATCTTTAGTTGTTCCAACAGGAAGTGGAACTACTACAAGTGTTTCGGGTGGAGATAGCAAGGCTTTACCAGTAGGGAGTTCTTTAAATGATAATTCTTACGGGTGGAGTACAGCAATTAGACAATCAAGAGTGCCAACACTTCAAGATGATTCAATAAGTATTGCAATAGGAGATGTTAGTGATGAATATAATTTCCACGAAGAAATTGTATTTAATAATGGAATAGCAGTAAGAACTGGATTAAATGTATCAAATCCACATGAAGACTATGGAGAAAAACCATTCTTGCAGATTGACCAGAATTCTATCACTTACAGATATGTATTTGATGAAGCTGTTAAATCTGGAAACTATTTGGCAAATGCAACAACAGATGATTCAGTAACATTAGCAATTCTCGGAAAAGACATTGAAATAACTTCTGCTACTGCTACATCTTTAACAGCAAATGTTGGAGAAAAGTTTACATTATCTGAAGGAGAATCAAAAGATGTTGATGGAAAAACATTAACACTTGTTCAGGTTGGTTCTCAAAACGACATCTATGTGGATATTGATGGAGTAAAAGATTATATAGCATCAGGAAACTCAAAGACAATTGGTGGTTTGAGAGTAAAGAACTATAATGCCATTTACACAACCTCTTCTGGAGGTACTAATATAGCAACAATAATTGCAGGAGAGAAGACTTCCAAAACATACAATAGTGCAGATGAATTCGTTGGACAAGATGAATATGATCCTGACTGGGTTTGGGAGTTAAGCAACTTGGATGGACAAGGTGATAATGGAAAGCCAAAAATCAATGTTACATGGGATCAATCATGGACAGGTTATGATGAAGTAATCTTTGAAGGAGATTCTCTTTCATTGCCTAACAACTATATAACAATCAAGTTTGATAGCCTGACAGAAACTACATTTGCAGAATATGTTATAAAGAATGCAAGAACAAGACTTTATGACTCTAGCGGATTAGAAACAGGTGCTGGAACAAATACAGTTACACAAGAAGTATTATTACTGGAAGCCCTTGATGGAGAAAACAATGGATTCAAGTTATCTGGTGGTGAAGAAACAGATAAAATTTATATTGCAGCTACTAATTTAACTGCAACTGGATACAACAATTTCTCTATATATTGGTATGACAAAGATGCAAGTGCTGGACAAAACAATCCAAAACTTTATGCAACTACAGGCAATAATACTGATGTATTACAACATACAGTTATAGCGCAATACAAAGATGCAAATTTCAACATAGATATTGTACCTGCAAGTCCTTATGCAATTTCATCTCAACAACTAAGAATAGAAATTGGAAGAGGAGAAAGACAATACATTAACTTGACAACAAATTCAACTTCACTTGGATTTGATTATGGATTTGGTACAAAAGATGGCGATGCTATTGTTAGTGATGTTGTTTCAGGTGGAGAGAGTCCTTTCAAACAAATTGGAACATGGACAGCAAACACACTTACAGTTGACGGATTAAAAATCTATGATCCTAACAACTATGGAGACAGCAATGAGTTCAGATTTGCTATTCCAAGAGATGAAGGTTTAGATTTCAAAGCTAATATCCAAGTCTATGGAGAAGGTGCAACAATTTCAAGAACAGGAACACAAGTTACCAGAGCTCCAATTGGTGTTTCATTCTTAGACACTGAAATAACAAGTGTACAAGGAAAGAACATTATTGCAATTGGTGGAAGTGGAATTAACAAAGTATCTGCAAAGATACTTGGATTAGAATTCCCAACATATGGTACTAGTCAAGCATGGCAAGATGCTACTATGGTAACAGGTGAAGGACAAGCTGTTGTAAAGATAGTTGACTCACCATACACAGATGGAAAAGTAGCAATGATTGTCGCTGGATGGAGTGCTGTAGACACTAGAAGAGCTGGTAAAGCTGTTGCACAGAATGTCCCAGCATTAAGCGGTACAGAGGCATTGCTTAGTACTGTTTCATCTACAGTAACTAAACTGTAAACAAAAACAAAATAGAAAGCTAAAATCAAGCTTTTTTTCTTTTTCTTTTTATTTAATGGTTAAAGGTATTTATTTTCTGCAAAGGGGGTAAGAGAAGTTAAATTAAGATAAAATGCAAATATGTCCAATTAACTTAATAATATAACCTTAACAAAAACTTTTTATTGCATACTTGATAGAATAAAGCATGGTAAATCTTAAACCAATAACAGCAAAGAAAACAGGAGAAAAGAAAAAGAATACTTGGGGAATGATTATCACTTTATTTATTGCTATAATGTTTTTAGGTTCTACAATAGGATATATCTTTTATTCTGAAAATCAAGATAATAATAATGAAATACAAACATACAAGGATTACAAGTTCATACAAACAGATTATGGATGGCAAACAAATACAGATTATGGACAGATTGCAACAACATATTTGCCTCAAGATGTAAAAGAAATAGAATGTAATTGTGTTTTCTTAAATTATCAAAATATGCAAACTAGTAAAGTATATGTTATTGCTATGTCAGAAAATGAGAAAGTTGCTGCAAATGAATTATTAAAAAATCTTCAATTTACTAATATTCAGTTAGCATGTTTGCCTGAAAATGCAAACAATGATGAATGTGCAAATCTTCCATTAAAATCATGTGAAAATGCAAATGAAACTATGATTATAATCTTTAATGAAAAAAACCTTATTAGTGAAGAAGAGAATATGAGCAAACTTATTGAAGGTAGAATAAACTTTGATAATGGTTGTTTAACTCTTGAAGGAAAAGATTTAATTAAAGCTGCTGATAAGAGTATTTATAAAATATTTGGAGTCCAATGAATAGTGAAAAGTTTAAAAAGTTTTTATTCTAAAGAAAAAGAATGGAAGAAGGACAAACAGGAAAAACAAAAGAAGGAAAGAAAAAGATTTCAAAAAAAGATAAACTTGAAAAAAGTGTATCATGGATTATTGTTATTATCTTAATATCAATATTAATTATTGTTGCTATATTTTTCATAAGGCAAAAATTCTTTGGGCCAACTTTTGAATATAATGGATACGAAGTAACAAGAGTAAGGCCAGAAGGAACAACTGTTACGATGTATGTTTTAAGAACCCCTGTAAGAATTTATGCTTCAACACAAATTTATTATAGTAATTTAAGATATGATCCAAGAGAATTAAAAGATATTCCAGTTGAAGAAACAACAAGAGAAGTTCTTTTAGATCCAAAACCAACTCAAGTTTATTTAACATTTGATCCTGATGCAGAAGATAAAGGACATATTGCATTATCTATGAATGAAGTTGCAAGAATTCTTGGAACAAGTGGATTATTCTTGCTTCCTGTAAGTACTGGTGTTACAAAAGAAGTAGAAGGATTAGAGGAAAAGAAAATTACATGTGATAATTCAAATGAATCTGTTCCAGTAATTGATTTTAGATATGGGGATGAAACTAAAATTTATGTTGATGAAACTTATTGGAGATGTATTGTAGTCCAAGGAAAAGATAAAGATGAAATGGTAAGATCTGGCAATAAGTTAGTTTTAACAATTCTTGGTATTTAATATGAAGCTTTTAGAAAAATCTTCGCAAAAACGAAAGAAAAATGGAAGATAAAAATCCCAAAATACTAATTTCATGCCCAACTTCATCTCATAAAGAATATTGTTTGAAAGATTATATTAAAGGTATTAAAGAATTAACATATGAGAATTTTGATGTTCTTTTTGCTGATAATTCTGAAAATGATGAATACATGGATAAGATAAAATCATTAGGATTTAAAGTTATAAAATCTCCATATTCTGAATTTGTAAAAGACAGAGTAATAAAAGCAAGAAATTTATTAAGAGAAAAATTCTTAGAAGGAGATTATGATTATTTTCTTTCATTAGAGCAAGATGTTATTCCCCCAAAAAATATTATTGAAGGATTATTAAGCCATAAAAAGGAAATTGTTTCTGGTATTGTGTATCATTTATTTCCTAAAGATAAATCATGGCAAGAAAAGCCAATGATTGCAATAAAAAGTACAACACAAAAAGGAAAACTTGCATTTCTTTCTTCTGAACAAATTGAAAATGTAAATGCTATTGTCAAAATTGATTATTGTAGTATGGGTTGCTTATTAATTTCAAAACAAGTATTAAAAAAAATTAAATTCAGATATGAAGAATATGAAGATAGTAATAAAGATAATCCAGAAGATGTTAAATGGGATGATATGTGTTTCTGTAAAGATGCACAAAATTTAAATGAGATTATTTATGCTGATTTGGGAGCAAAATGCAGACATTTGGTTCTTGGTGGTTATAGTGTCACATTAGGAGATACATCAAAAGTAGAAATAAAATCAAATGAAGTAAGTTTAAAAGATATTATGAAAGATTAACTTGAAAAAGAACTGAGATAAATTTATAATACAATTATTTCTTAATATCTTAAGCCGGGGTGGCAGAACGGTAATGCGCTGGCCTTGAAGTAAAGCTTTTGGGAAAATCTTTGCAAAAACGAAAGAAGATGCACCAAGAAAAAATGGTTCATCCAAAAATAAAGAAGGGAAAAATCTTCGCAAAAACGAAAAGAAGGTTTTTATCCCAAAATAAAAATTAAAGAAAAGAAAAACAAGTGAGCCAGTGGGCTTGTCCCTAGAGGGTTCGACTCCCTCTCCCGGCGTTAACCTTTCTTTAGAAAAGAAACGTTAACGAAAGAAATTATAAAGAAAGAAAAACAAAAAGTAAAATGACCGTCCTCCCACACCTAAAGGTGTGGGTTTCCAATGAGAGAGGAAGCATGGCATTCCTCTTGATGTAAAACATAGTTAAGTGTTGACTCAAAATCTGCAAAGCCAACAGTAGCTGTAAAATATCCTCGGCTCC
>JAHJTU010000039.1 GCA_018829485.1 Nanobdellota archaeon
AAACTTCTAATTGCCTTGTTAATATCATCACCTTTTTTTAATGCCTGCTTAATACCAGCTGCAATTGCCTCTTCTTCTTCCATTTCCTAAATCTCTTTTATCTCTTTCTTTTTACTAGTATTTTGAGACTTAAAAATATTTCTTTATTCTCTTTATCATATTCCAAAGATTTTTAATATGTTTTTTATTAATTAAATAAAAGTATAACAATGAGAAAAAGAGGAAAAAATGCAGAGAGATGATCATATTAATGGCAGTATTTTACATTTTATTAAACACAGAGAATTAAATGAAATTTATCTTTCAATTGCATTAAGGTTTTTTGCATTAAGCATGATTGGAATTTTCTTGCCAGTATACTTTCTTTTTGATTTAGGATTTTCACTTGAACTTGTAATGTATTTTTTTATTATCTTTTCAGTATTCTTTGCTATATCTGCATTTATAGGAGCAAAAATTGCAACGAAAATTGGTTTTAAGCATGCAATATTATTAAGTATTCCTTTTTTAATTGCTTTCTTTTTATTATTACCTTTATTAGAAACATATAGAATTCCTTTATTTTTGCTTGCTGCAATTGGTGCATTTTCTCATGGATTATATTGGATTGGGCATCATACTGATTTAGCAAAATTCACAGCAAAAAAGAAAAGAGTAAAACAAGTTGGATGGAGTTTTTTTATTAATTCTGCTGCTACATTATTAGGACCTTTAGTAGGTGGATTAATCTTAACATATTTTAATTTCACAATTCTTTTTACTGTTGGAAGCATTATTTTGCTTGCTTCAACTATTCCTTTGTTTTTCTCAAAAGAATTCTATGAGAAATTTCCCTTTTCAGTAAAAAAAGTATTCAAAAGAGGAACCATAAGAGATGCATTAACTTTCATATCACAAGGAATGGAAATTGGTGCAGCAGGAGTATTATGGCCCATTTTTATTTTCTTTATTTTAGGACAGTATTTTGTACTTGGTATTATTGGAACTATTTCTGGTGCTGTTGGAGCTTTATCTTGTTTATTTGCTGGAACATTTTCAGAGAAAGTTGGTAAAAGAACAGCAATAAGAATAGGAGCATTTTCACTTTCTGCATTATGGTTCTTAAGAGTTATAGTACAAACAGTCACACATGTTTATGTAATGACTTTCTTTTCTTTCTTGCAAACATTCTCTTATGTTCCTCTTGATACATTAGCATATAACAAAGCAAGATTTAGCAGAAGAATTGTCGAATTCCTTGTTTTCAGGGAAATCTTCCTTAATCTTGGAAGAGTTATAATCTACTTGTTTATGCTTATAACTGCATCTTATATTGCCTCATTCATATTCACAGGAGTTGCTCAAGTCTTGCTTCTGTTGTTCTAGTGTTCTAAAATTTTATAAACTTTAGAGTTTTGATTATTTAAACTAAGGGAGATAAAGAGCATAGAAAAGAGAATGAAATTTGCACATATTGCTGACTGTCATTTAGGAAGCTGGAGTAGAAAGCCAGAATTACAAGAATTAAATATAAATTCATTTGAATATGCTGTAGATAAAAGCATTCAAGAACAAGTGGGTTTTATTATTATTGCAGGTGATTTTTTTGATACTTCCTTTCCAACAAATACTTCCTTACTTAGCAGAGCATTTGGAAAATTAAGAGAATTAAGAGAAAAAGGAATTTCTGTTTATGTTATTCCAGGTTCTCATGATTTTTCTGCATCTGGAGAAAGCATTTTGAAAGTATGCGAAGCTGCTGGATTATGCAGGAATTTAATGGATTTAACTGAATTTGATAATGATACTATGAAATTAAACTTTTTTCATGATAAAGAGAAAAATCTTGTTATTACAGGAATGCTTGGAAGAAGACTTGGATTGGAAATTGAGATGCTTAGGAAAATTAATAAGAGAGAATTTGAAAGAGAATTAGGAGAAAAACAAGGATTAAAGATTTTCATTTTACACACAGCAGTAACAGAACTTCTTCCTGAAAGCACAAAAGGAGATTTTATGGAATCAATAAGCTATAAGGAATTGCCAAAAGGATTCCATTATTATGCTGCAGGACACATTCATGAGCCAAGCAACTTAAAAGATGAAAATGGAAGTGTTTATGCATATAGTGGATGTGTTTTTCCAGATAATTTTTCTGAAATGACTAGTATAAAGAATGGTAGTTTTATTATTGCAGATTTTGATGAGCAAACTAAGAAAATTAGTTTTAAGGAAGAAAAAATAAAATTTAAGGATGTTATTTCAGTAGAAATAAAGGTAGAAGATAAAACAGCAAAAGAAGTTGAGCAGGAAATTCTTGATGAAATTGATGAAAAAGACTTGAAAGACAAGATTTTTACATTAAAAGTTTCAGGAAGCCTTAAAAGTGGAAAAATTTCTGATATAAATTTTGATGCTATTTACAAGATAATTTTTGATAAAGGATGTTTTTCATTCTTAAGAAATACTCATGGCTTGTCAACAAAAGAATTTGAAATACAAGTTAGCAAAGCTGATTCTGTTGAGAATATAGAAAAAGAGATTATTGAGAACTCATTAAAGGAATTTGAACAAGATAGCAGGAAAGAAAAAAGCAATTTGATTTATACATTGCTTAAGGTTCTTGATAAAGAAAAAATAGAGGATGAATTAAAAGATGATTTTTCTTCAAGATTAGTGAATGAAATAATAAAATCATTGGAATTAGAGGAGAAATTCAAATAATAAAATGAATCTGAAAAAAATAATACTTCACAATATAAGAAGCTATAAAGATGAAGAAATAGAGTTTCCACAAGGCAGTTTATTATTAAGTGGAGAAGCAGGAAGTGGTAAAAGCACTATTTTGCTTGGAATAGAATTTGCGCTTTTTGGATTAGCTAAAGGAAAAGAAGGAATTAGTTCTGATGCATTGCTTAGAAGGGGAGAAGATGAATGTTTTGTGAATTTGTTTTTTTCAATTGATGGAAAAGATGTTGAAATTAAAAGAATCTTAAAGAAAAAACAAGATAAAATACAGCAGCAAACAGGACAAATAAAAATTGATGGCAAACAAGAAGAACTTTCTCCCGATGAATTAAGAACAAGAGTATTGCAGTTATTCAATTATCCTTTGGAATTTATTAAAAAAGGTAAGGGATTGCCATTTCACTATACTGTTTATACACAACAAGAGCAAATGAAAAGCATTCTTCTTGAAGGAGCTGATTTAAGAATTAATACATTAAGAAGGGTTTTTGGTGTTGATAAGTATAAGACAATAAAAGAGAATTCTGATATTTTTGCATCTGTTTTAAGAGAAAAAATCAAGGAAAAAGAAGGAGCAATTCTGGATTTGCCAGAAAAGCAAGAGCAATTAGTTAATTATAATAAGGAAAAAGAAAAACATGAATTTTTCCTTGAGGAACTTTCTCCTGATTTGGAAAAAGCCAAAAAAGAACTTGAGAAAAGAAAACAAGAAATACAAGAGTTAGAAAAGAAACTTGATGAATACAGGAAAATAAAAGAGAATTTGAGTATTAAAAAGAATGAAAAGTCAAATTTTAAAGAAAGACTTGAGAAAGAAGAAAGAGAATTTGATATTTTGAAAAATGAGATTAAGGAGCTTGCAGATGTTTCAGTTGAATTTAATGAAAAAGAATTTGCTGAGATTGAAACAAGATTAAAAGAGCTTTCTGATAATTTGAATAAAAAAGAAGAGGAAATAAGGCAGTTAATTCAGACATTAAGTAAAATTGAAGTCAAAAAAGAGAATGCACTTTCCTTGAAAGACAAGATTACAAAAGTTGACATATGCCCAGAATGCGGGCAGAAAGTTACTGAAGAGCATAAACATGAGATTAATGAAAGAGCTGATAAGGATGTTAGAGAAACAAATGAGAAAATGCTTGAAATTAATAACTTGAAAAAGGAAAAGCAGGATGAGAAAACAAGATTAGAAAGAATGAAGCAGGAAATGCAGAGAAGAGAAAAGCAAGTAATGGAATTAAAAGTTAAAGCTGATTCTTTGAAAGAGAAATTTAAGAGAAAAGAGAAAATTGATATTGAGAAAAAAGAACTTATGTTAAAGATTCAGAAAATTGATTCTGAGATTGTTGAACTTGTTAATATGCATGGCAAGTATGAAGGAATAGAGCAGGAATACAGCAAGAATAAAGAATTTTTTGAAGTTGCAAGAGAAAAAGAAAAGGAATTTGAAATAAAAAAAGCAGGTATAACAAAGATTCTTGAAAATATTGATTCACAAATTAAACTTATTGGAGAAGAAATACAGAAAAAAGAAAAATTCAAAGAAGATATGCTTTATTTGAAAGATTTAAGAGAATGGATTTCAGAAAAGTTTTCAACTATTTTGTCAAAGATTGAGCAAAGTGTATTGGCAACATTACATTCTCAGTTTGATACATTAATGAAGAAATGGTTTTCCATGTTAGTTGAAGAACCAGAAATTACAGTAAGACTTGATACAGAATTTTCACCAATTGTTGAGCAAGCAGGTTATGATACAGATTATTCACATCTTAGTGGGGGAGAAAGAACTGCAGTTGCTCTTGCTTACAGATTAGCACTTAACCAGGTTATTAACTCTCTCATCTCACAAATCAAAACAAGAAACTTGCTTATATTAGATGAACCAACAGAAGGATTCTCATACTCTCAGTTAGATAAAATGAGAAATGTTTTGCAAGAATTAAATCTCAAGCAACTCATCATAATTAGCCATAATCCAAAAATAGAAAGTTTTGTTGATAATATTATTAGAATAAGAAAAGAAGGACATGTTAGCAAGATAGTATAAAAAAAGTATGCCGCACGAGGCGGCATTTTTTCTCCCCAGTCATCCTCTTTTAAAGGTTACTTCTCTTTATAATACAGGAATGTTAATAAAGATTGTTATAAAAAAAAGTATATATCACAATACGGAAAATATTGGAAATTTATGCAAAGTTTTATAAAATTATCTAAAAATACCTCTAAATGAAAAAATATATAAACTTTTACTGCTAAAATAATGTATTCAAAAGAGGGAACCTCACGAAAGTAAAGCCTTCGGGAGTGCCGGAAATGAGTTTCCTAGCACTTTTAGAAAAAGGTTCATCAAAATGAAAAAACATAACCTTATCCTATTAATCTTGGTTTTATCTCTAGTTTTTACAGCATTGCCTGTATATGCCTCTGATATTGGATTAGGTATAAGCCCAGAACAGACAGCAACCATAGAAGACCAGGCAGCTATTTTTACCTTAAGTATAACAAATAATGGTGCTACCAATACTTTTGAAATCTTTACTTTAACTACTGACTTTGATTTGCCAACTGAGACTGTTATTATTAGCTCTGGTGAAACTAAAGATGTGGAAGTAAGATTATACCCAAGAATTCATAAGAGTGGCTTGTATGAGGCTAATTTGCTTGTAAGAAACCAGGCAACAAGAGACATGAAAGAAGCAACAGCAAGAATAAGGTTATTTACATTAAATGATGCTTTATGGATGAGAGTAGAGCCTGACTTGTTGCATGTTGATGATACTAAAATTGAGTTTGTTATAAAGGATATTGCTGATGTTCCAATAAGAAACCTAAGAATAGAAGCAGAATC
>JAHJTU010000040.1 GCA_018829485.1 Nanobdellota archaeon
ACATTCTAAACTATCCCATATGCAAATTAATCCTAAACCACAAACATCTGAATCACATTCATTATCATAAAAATATCCACTGCAACCAGATTCAATATCAAAACTACTGCAACTTCTTGAATCACCATCACCATCAGTATAACATCCCCACCAATCAGGATTTTCTTCGCATTCATCATCAGTAGGATATTCACCAATTTCCCTGCATTGTGGAGTTGTTGTATCAGAACATTCTTCGTCTATTCCACATGAACACTCACTACAAGTGGCAAGTTGCCATATTTTTCCTGTTGATGTTGTAACACATTTCAAAAGTCTTGTTCCATTATATGCACATGCTCCATCTTCTCTTGTACATATTTCTCCTTCTTTGATTTGTTCTTTTTTACATTTTCCATCAGAACATCCAAGGGGGCATGTGTAATCAGTAGATGTATATCTTGTAAGAGATATAGAGGGTGCACAGTAATATTCTCTCAATACATTTGTAGTTCTACAATAATCTGTTACTTCATTCCATACACCAGATGCATTAGTGCCATTTACTTTTCCTTTAATATCATAATTCTTTCCTCCATCTGTGTCTGTGCATACTAGTGGACATACACCAGGACATTCATCACATGTTGCTAATTTCCATACACTTCCATCACATTTGAGAGCTTTATTCTCAGTAATAGAATAAACACATTTTCCAGCTCCATATTCATCACACAAATCACCTTCTTGTGCTGAGAAATGAAGAATTGTAGTAAAGTCTTTCTCAATACTGTTTGCTACCCCATAATTTTCAGTTATAAGACCACCAGAGATCTTAAAGAAATCAGTTTGATCTTGATAAGGCCATATAGAATAATTTGTTTTTGCTTTAAGTGTCAAAGTTACTTTTTTTCCAGGATCTAATAAAATTTCATTATCATACCAAACTTTTCCTGCATACCAAGAAGAACTTTTTACTTTTGTTCCATCTTCATAAGATAAGTTAAAAGTATAATTATTCAAAACAGCTTGCCAAATACTCCTACCAGCATTTCCCCCATAACCAATTATATCTACAGAAAGGTCAACTTTCCACCATCTCTTAGTAGAAAATGAATTTATAAATATTAATTTTTCTTCACCATTCCTATTATTTGAATAAAAATCTATTTTATAATCTTCTGCTCTGAAAAAATTTGAAGGATAAGATTTCAAATTATAGTTCCTCTTTTGATTGCTCCAATATTCAAATGTTTTTTTACGCACTAAATCAACAGAAACCTCAAAAGGTATTTCACGAATATCATTTAAAGAAGGTACTTCTTCTTTTACTTCCATTAAAACAACAACAGAACTTGAAGCAGGAATTTCTATTTGCCACATATATGGTGGCCCATATTCATTTCCATACCAATTATCATATTTTAATTCATTTCCAGATTCATCTGTAAATCTAATATCATATTTATTTACCAAATCAGTAAATTTAAGATTATAATTTTCATCATAGTAATATAAAGGTGATGGTGTTATAAAAGCGTATACTGGTTCTTGATATGGATTTATAATATATAATCTTTTTTTAACAACTTTTGCCGTATCTAAATAAAAATTAATGAAATAATTATCAGGAGAAGAAAAAATAGTAGATAATAATGATTCTAATAAACATGCTCCTGCTCTGCATACATAATTACTTGTGGTGCTTGTAGTAGGACAGTAATACCATTCACCAGATGTTTTTGAACCATTACAATAATATTCAAATAACCAATCACCAGAACAAGTGTCTTCTGCTGTTACACCTGAAGAAGTAACTATTCCTCTTTTAAAATAATCTTTTCCGCCATCAGAGTCAGTGCATGGACTTTTGCAAGCACCATTTTCACAGCCATAAGAACATGTATAATCTTTAATAGAAGATGTTCCATCTGCTTTGCAGAATGCCTCCATTAGAATAGTATTAGAATTACCAGCACAATAATCTACTCTTCCTGGATTTGTTACACTTCCTTTAATATAATACTGTCCAGGATCAACCCCGCCATCAGAGTCAGTGCATTCACCTGTACCGGGTGTTTGAGCTTGAACAAAAGAAAGTGTTGGCAATAAGATAATTAATGCAATTGCAAAAACTAATGCTTTATTTTTCATCCTCTTTTATCTGCTTATTTTAATATAATCCAAGTATTTTTTATTTTAAATATTTATTGAAATATGTTAACAAGTATAAGTTGTCTGTTCAGGACAGTATGTTCCATTAACAATTGGAATAAATTTTACTTTCATTATACTTCCTGTTCCTGTGCCAGTATATTCCTGTTCTTTTCCAGGAAGGAAGTTATCTAAATTTTTAACTGGTGGATTTAACTGATATCTTAAAACATCTCTGTCTTCTGTATCATATCTAACTGAAACTGCATGAATTGTAAATCTTCCTGAATTAGTTAATGTTGCTGTTACTTTTGATGAACATGTAGTAATATCAGCAGAAATACTTACACCATCGCAAACATCTTGCTCTGCCATTGGTGGGTTTTTTGCCTGAAAATAAATCCATGATGCAACAATAACACTTAAAGTCAATACCATACCAAGTAATAAAACATAGGATATCATCAAACTTACTGCTCTTTTATTTTGTATTTTCTTATTCATTTTGTTCTTATTCATTTCCAAATTCAATGCGGCATTCTTCCAAATTTTCTCCTATCTCTGAAGGACTGCATAAAAATACAAGAGTTTTTATTCCAACTTCTCCTGTTGTGGCAATTGTATATGGAATTCCAGCAACATCAACAATAACATAATCTCCTTTTCCACTAGCCATATTTATTCCCTTAAATGCACTAGCTTTAATTTCCAAATCTCTTACAAATTTTTCCTTTCCAACTTCAACTGTTATCCTATGAAGAGTTTTTTCATTTCCTCCTGGAATCTCTTTCTTATCATCTTTGAAAGTGGCTTTTCCATTCTGAATCAAAAAATTAGCAACTTTTATCTTCTTCTCTTTTTTACCTGTATCTTTATTAATTTCCTCGTAATTATAAACATAAAGAAAGCCCATTTCAGGTTCTTTAGAAGTAACATAATCAGAATATTCTGTTGCAAAATCATCTATTTTGCTTTCAATAGCTGTGTAATATAGACCTTCTTGAACTCCTTGATCAATAATCTTAATAACTTCTTGCTCAAAATTATCACTTAATTCATCAAAAGAATGCGGCGGAGGATTTGTCCTTAATGAATTTATTTTAACAAGCAAAACAGAAATAATTACAATAATAATTAATGCAGCAATCAAGTAGAACTGTCCTCTTTTATTCAT
>JAHJTU010000041.1 GCA_018829485.1 Nanobdellota archaeon
AAAGAAACAATAACAAGATTAGAAAAAGTAGAATCAAGAGGAAGATATAAAGGCAAAAGTAAAAACAAAAAACCAAAGACATAAATTCTATAATTTTATAAATCCTTTAAAAGAGGAGTATAGCAGTCAAACAATAAATTTAAATATATGTCCAACATTATAAGTCTATGAGAATTGTCCTTTTAAATGGGAAACAAAAAGAGTTAATAAAAAATTTTAAAAATGAAAATGAATTGAGTTGGAAACAACTATCTAACTTATTGCACATTAAAGAAGGAAGATTAAAAGCTTATCATGAAAATACTTCTTTAATCCCAGAATCAATTTATCAAATATTAGATCCAGAAAGGAAATATAAAAAATATATTCTGGAAAAGAAAAAAGAGGGTTGGGGGAAGATTAAGGGGGGAAAAAATTCTAAAGGGAATACAAAAACAATATTTTTCCCAAAAAATTCAGAAGAACTAGCAGAATTTTATGGAATTATGCTTGGTGATGGAAATTTAATAAAGAAAAAGAGTTATAGGATTGGAACTTATGCTGTCCGAATAGTTGGAGATTCTAGATTTGATAAAAAGTACTTAGTGGAATATGTATTTCATTTGATAAAAGGATTATTTGTAATTGAACCAAGAATTATAAAGAGAAAAAGAGAAAGAGCTATTTCAGTAGAAGCTTACGGAATTGAATTAGTGAACTTCCTTGAAACAAAGGGATTCAAACCAGGAAATAAAATAAAGAATAAATTAAGAATTCCAAAATGGATTAAACAAAATAAGACATATTTAAAATCTTGCATTAGGGGATTATTTGACACAGATGGTTCTGTTTATAAACTAACAAATCAAAATACATATCAAATAAATTTTAAAAATTATAACTATGGGTTATTAAAAGATGTAAGAGAAAGTTTATTGGAGATTGGTATTAACTGCTCAAAAATAAGCAAGGGTAATTCTATTTATATAACTAAGAAAGCAGAAATAGCAAGATTTTTTAAGTTAATAGGATTCAGTAATTCTAAACATTTTAATAAGATTAAAATGTGGAATTTAGATAATAGCCCCATAGTGTAGTGGTCAAGACTTTCTATTAGCATAGAAGTTGCCAAAAGCACACGAGCCTTTGGAGCTCGAGACCCAGGTTCGAATCCTGGTGGGGCTATTTATGATACATATAATCACAAGTTTTAAATAACATACTTTATAAAAACAAAAGTGTAAAACAATATAATAAATAAAATGGCAACAATACACGGTAGAGGAAAAGGAAAATCAGGAAGTAAAAAGCCTGAAGAAAAAGCAAAGCCTATCTGGGTAAAGTATACTAAAGAAGAAGTTGAAAGTATTATTGTAAAATTAGCTAAGCAAGGAATACAACCAGCAAAAATCGGATTAATCCTGAGAGATACTTATGGAATACCTCTTTCAAAGATAATCACGCAAAGAAGTATTTCAAAAGTTCTTAAAGAAAAAGGATTACATCAGAAAGAGCCTGTGGAAATTACAAATCTCATAAAAAAAGCTGATAAATTAAAAAAGCACTATGAAAAAAACAAGCACGATGTTGTTTCTAAACGTGGATTGCAGTTAACAGAAGCAAAAATAAGAAGACTTGCAAAACATTATAAGAAAAAGGGAGTGCTTGATAAAGAATGGAAGTACTAAATTTTCAGGATAAAATAGAAAAAAATGTTGAAAAATTTCTTTCTTTAATAAATGACAAGGAAAAAAGAATAAGAATAATTTCTCATGATGATGCTGATGGAATTACTTCTGCTGCAATAATTGTTAAAGTATTAAAAAGATTAAATTTGCAATACTGGCTTACTAATTTAAAGGGATTTGATGAAAATGTATTAGAGAACTTGCTAAAGGAAGAATGGGATATTTCATTTATACTTGACTTTGGATTAAATGAAGAAAAAGTGCAAAAACTTGAGGAATTAAATAGGGATGTTTTTATTCTTGACCATCATTTGGCAGATTTTAAAAAAGAATTTAGAAAAGTGCACATAATAAATTCCCATTTGCTTAATGAAGATTTATCTGCATCAGGTGTTTGTTATTTCTTCGGAAAAGCAATTGATGAAAAAAACAAAGATTTAGCATATATAGCAATAATAGGACTAATAGGTGATTTTAAAAAAGTTGATGAAAGAATCCTTAAAGATGCAATAGATAATAAACAAATAACAGTAAGAAGGGGATTAAAGGTTTTTGGAGCATCAACAAAACCACTGCATAAAGCATTGGCATTCAGCAATGTTTTTATTCCAGGAATATCTGGAGATGAAAAAGGGGCTTTAGAATTAATTCAACAAGCTGGAATAAATATAAAGGAAAACAACAGATTCAGAACATTAATTGACTTGAATGATGAAGAAAGCAAAAAACTTTATACATTGATTGCAACAAGAAGTGGAAATGGAAATTTTATAGATTATATTTACTTAATTAATTCTAATGGAAAAATATATGATTCTAAGGAAATGGCAACAATGATAAATGCTTGTGGTAATCTTGGTTATTCTGAAGCAGGAATAGAAGCTTGCTATGGAAACACAGTCAAAGCAGAAAAAGTTTATAATAAATATAAAAAAGAAATTGTTTCTGCATTAAGGTGGTTTGAGAAGGAAAAAGAGAATAATAGTGAAAAAGTTGTAGAAGCATGTAATGGAAAAGTGTGGGTAATAAATGCAGGAACAGAAGTAAAAGATACAATTATTGGGGTTTTAACTTCAATGCTGGCAAATCATTATGAAGATAAAATATTGGTTGGAATGGCTGAAAGTGATGGAAGAATCAAAATTTCTGCAAGAGCAAAAGAAATCGATGTAAAAGAGTTCTTGGATAAGATTTTTAAAGATTTAAAAGCAGAATGTGGTGGGCATGAGAGAGCAGCAGGAGGATTAATAAATAAAGAAGACCGCCCAATTGTTATTGAAAGAATAAAATCATTATTAAATTAAAATGGCAAAAGAAAAAGCATGTGAAATTTACATTCCCGTTTTAAGCAAAGCAGAAGTAGCTAGCTTGCCTCCTCAATCAATTCCGGGATTAACTGGAAAAAAAATAAAGATTGATATTTCTAATTTCGCAAGAGGCAAACTTGGAGAGTTAACTTGTGTTGTTAAGGAAGTAAAAGATAATAAAGCAAGTGCAGAGCCAGTAAAAATGAGTTTATTCCCAAGTTATATTAAAAGATTTGTTAGAAGAGGAATTTCAAAAATGGATGAATCTTTTAGTGCTGAATCTTCTGACAAAATCAAATTAAGAATTAAGCCAGTATTCATAACAAGAAAAAAAGTAAAAAGAAGTGTTGAAACATCATTAAGAAAAGAAGCTAAGGCATTTATAACAAAACTTTTTAGTGAAATGCCAGCAAATGAAATTTTTTCTGAAACAATTAAAGGAGAAATTCAGAAAAAACTTAGTAAAAAACTAAAGAAAGTTTATCCTCTTTCATTCTGTGAAATTAGAGAATTGGCAATAGAAAAGAAAAAATAAAGTTAAAAAGAGGATTTAAGATACTTTTTTAAATTTCCACATAATACTAATTCTAAGCCACGGTAGCTCAATGGTAGAGCAACTCACTTGTAATGAGTAGGTTGAGGGTTCAATTCCCTCTCGTGGCTTTTATTGCTTTAAAATAAGATGAGTACAAAATATTTGATAATGACAAATGGCATGGAAGCTTATATCAAAGAGATAGATAGCAAGATACTTGATTCTAAACCAAAAGACTATAGAGAAGAAGATGGCTTTGATAAACAAGTTGGAAAATCATATAATACAAAAGAAGAAGCAGAATAAGGATTAAGAAATCTCTCTGCAAATATGTTAGAAGATCATTTACATTTTTCACAAAGAAGACAAAGAAATAAAAACAAGTAATAGTGGGCCTGTGGTCTAGTGGTTATGACGCTTCCTTGACGTGGAAGAGATCCCAGGTTCGAACCCTGGCAGGCCCATTTAGAAAATTATTTATATTTTTCTTCTGTATTTATTAAATGACAAAAAGAGAAAAGATAGATTATTCAAAACCATTTAGAGTAGTAATAACTGAAGACTGTAGAGGAAATGATACTAGGAACAGATATTATGCGGGAGATTCTGAAAATTTAACTGGGCAATATGCAACATCTGTTGGATTTTATAAGTATCCATGGACAGATATAAAATTAGAAGAAGATAAGAGGGGAGATCTCTTATTTAAAACTGATTCTGGACATTATATTTTTGCTAGAGAGTGTTGGTTTAGTGATGATGTTGATTCACCTTTGGAAAAAGTATTAGAAAGACATGATGAACTAATGAAAGAATTGTCAGAGAATGTATTAAAGAGTTCTGCGGGTTATGACTTTCAGGATTAATTATTCCTACATTTCCATTAGAAAGTTTTTTAAGTTTTGAATTCTATTTTTAATTAGGTAAAATGGACAAAGGAACAAAAGCATTTTTAGGATGGGCAGGAATTGTTCTTGGAGTACTAGTGTTCTTAATTGG
>JAHJTU010000042.1 GCA_018829485.1 Nanobdellota archaeon
TCTTGTGCTGTTGCGTTTATAGCAACAAAGCTTGTAAGAACTACTGCCATCAATAGGAATAAAGGCAATTTTATATTTTGTTTTTGCATTTTATTTCCCTTAGCCTAAGGCTATTGTTGTTATTGGAGAGTTAATTTTAACTATATAAACCTTTCGGTGACATCAAATTTTTGGGAGTAAAAGTAGAAAAAGATTGGATTTTTTTAAGCTAATTTTTAATATACTTACTCATAACCAGACATGCCTTGCATACCAGAAGGCATTCTTGGTTCGCTTTTACCTGATGCAATAATATCATCAATTCTTAAAATAAGATTTGCAACTTCTGATGCTGAAGTTATTGCCTGTGTTTTTATTTTCAATGGCTCAATAATTCCTGCTTCAAAAGTATTGCCAACACCATGATTTTCAACATCTATTCCAGTATACTGATGCCCAGCATCATGCTTTGCTTTTAATTCAGTAATAATATCAATAGGATCTAATCCAGAATTCTCAGCCAAGATTTTTGGAATGCTTTCAATTGCAAGTGCAAATTCCTCAATTGCTAATTGCTCTCTTCCTTTCATACCTTGTGCAAATTCTCTTATTTTTCTTGCTAATGCAATTTCTATTGCTCCTCCACCTGCAACAATCTTTTGATCTTTTAATACAGCTGCAACATCTCCTAATCCATCTTTAATTGCTCTTTCAACTTCATCAACAACATGCTCTGTTCCACCCCTTATAAGTATTGTAAGTGCTTTTGGATTTGGACAATCTCTAATATAAAGCATGCCTTCTGCATCTTTTCCTTCTTTTATTTCTTCAACAATTCTAGCTTTTCCCAAATCCTCTTCATTTAATTCATTAAGATTGCTAATAATCTTGCCTGCTGTTGCTTTTGAAAGTTTTTCCATATCACTTTTCTTTACTCTTCTAACTGCAAGTATTTTTGATTTAGCAAGATAATATTGAGCAACATCATCAATTCCTTTTTGGCATATCACAACATTTGCTCCTGATTTCTTAACTTTTTCAACCATTGATTTAAGCATTTTTTCTTCTTGATCTAAAAATGCCTGTAATTGTTCTGGAGCACTAATATTAACTTTAGTATCAGTTTCAGGAGATTTTATTTCTAATGCACAGTCAAGCAATGCAATTTTGGCATCTTCTATCTTTTTTGGCATATCAGAATGAACTCTTTCCTTATCAAGAACAATTCCTTTGATTAATTCTGTTTCTGAAATGCTTTTGCCTTTTTTCTTTTCTAATTTTATTGAATCTATTCCTTCTTCAGAAACTTGAATAAGAGCATCAACAACTAATTTTGCTAAAAGATCTTTTGCACTTTCAGAACCCTTGCCTGTCATTGCAGTAATAGCAATTTTTTCAAGCAAATCTCTGTCATCTTTTTCAATATGAATAGCAATTTCATTTAAAATTTTTATAGCTTGTTCAGCTGCAAGTCTGTAGCCTTTTACAATAACAGTAGGATGAACATCTTGGTCTAGTAATTTTTCAGCGTTCTTTAATAATTCACCTGCAAGAACAACTGCTGTTGTAGTTCCATCACCAACTTCAGCTTCTTGTGTTTTAGCAATTTCAACCATCATCTTAGCTGCTGGATGTTCTATTTGCATTTCCTCAAGTATTGTAACACCATCATTTGTTACTGTAATATCTCCAATAGAATCAACAAGCATTTTATCCATGCCCCTTGGTCCCAAAGTTGTTTTAACTGTTTCAGCAACTAATCTAGCAGCCATAATATTATTTCTTTGCGCATCTCTGCCTATCATTCTGCTTACATTCTCTGGTAAAATATATACTGGTTGTTTATCTCCCATTTTCTTATTTTAGATTTTTATCCTATTTATCTTATTCTTTTATCCCTTAGCGTGTATTAAGGTATGAGATTTATTTTTTAAATGTTATGGTTATATCTTAATTTTCGAGAATACCATATTTTTGTAATTCCTTTAATAATGGTTTACCTTTATCTCCAAAATAATCAATTTGTTCTTTTACTGTTCTGAATAAGGGTTTTATTGATCCATTTCCATTATTTAAAATCAACCTACCTGCTGCTAATCTCAAATTACTATAAATTGCTGATGAATATATAACAGAACTAAGTTCATCGAGTAATTCTCTTTCACCATATTCTTTTATGCTTGGATCAAACAAAGCCCATCTTTCTATGTAGCTTTTTGTTATTTCTTTAATTGCTCTTTCTCTGTCCTCTAATTTAAGGAAGATTGATGGATGTCCGATTAATGTTCCAAGATGAAATGCTCTATGCCCATGAACAACTCCGCCAGCATCAACTAATGATTCTATCATATTATGCCAGGGATATCCATCTTTTTGTATGAATGTTACCATTTTTGGATTTTTTGGCTCCATCAATGATTCTGCAATAAGGTTAAATGCTTTTTTAGTGTTTTCTTCATCAATTTCTTTAGAATATATGTCTGTTTTTTTGGAAAGAAAAGCATCTTTATTAGCTAAAATTGATACATACTTAGAAAATTTTCTTAAATAATAATCTTTATCAAATCTTTCAATTCTTTGCTTTCTTTTTCCATTTGGATGAAGTAAAGAGTAAATTTCATCTTCGTATTGTGGCAATTTTTGATGCAACAAAATCACCGGATTTAATGCTGGAACAACACATCTCCAATCTGCATGTTCTTTCTCTAAAAATCTTTCTTCTAATGATTTTTTCCCTATTTTTTCCAATAAAAGGATTTTTCTCAAATCAAATTCATTAGCTGCAGTACCCCCTATACTTAATAATTGTGGGAATAATTGTATTTTTGGTCTATTAGCAAAAGAGTAATCATCAAGAGGAATGTTTTTTGTTGCAACAGTTAATATTGCTTTTTCTATTTCATATCCCTCTTCTGGAGAATCTATATCAATGACTTTTCTAAGGGCATTCAATGGAAGTTTAAACAAGTTAATAAGTGGAGATTTTGAAAAATCTAAAAGACCTGATTTCTTTTCTTCTATATCTGTTTCTATTTTAGGATCACTTATACTGCTTGCATCATCCCTATATTTTTTCAAAAAGAACAATTCTGGTGTTGGTACTGCTTCATCATATCTTCTTATCCAAGCAGTTAATTCGTAAATATTTGATTTAGTATTATCTCTTCTTCTCTCATGTCTCTCTAAAGTTATGTCTTCAACTTCTTCTATTGGCAATTTGCCTTTTGTAAAAAAATAGTTAGAGATTAATGGTTTTAATGCTCCTATTAATTCTCCTTTACTAATCCATTTTAATTCATCCCTTAATATTCTCTCTTCTAATGCTTGATTTGTTGAATTCATTTTTTAAAATTTTGAACATAAAAGTATCAAAATTAACTGCCCTTGCCTGAAAAGATAAAGAGCAATTAATTTATAAATATTGTTAAAATTGTTATTTCTTAATTACAAATGGATAAAGAGAAATTTATTAGTTAAATTTAAAAACTTAAGAGGACTTAAGAAATTAGGCGAGGGAAATGAAAAAGAGAATTCAATTAACTAAATTTAAGCAAGAAACAGGAATTAAAGTTGGAGATATGATGACGAGAAATGTTATCAAGGTATCTCCAGAGACTACTGTAAAAGAATGTGTTAAAAAATTATTTGGAGTTAAGGCAAGTAATTTTGTAGTTGAAGATAAAGGTAAACTTGTTGGAATTATTACTAAAAGAGATTTACTTTTGTCAATAATAAGATCTAAAAATCCAGGCAATGTTAAAGTTAAAGAAGTTATGACTAGAAAAGTAAGAACAATCAAACCAGATATTGATTTGTATCAAGCATCAATTTTAATGAAGAAAACAAAGATAAAGAAACTTCCTGTTATGGAAAACAATAAAATAATAGGATTTCTAACTATGAAAGATATTGTTAGATTTGAACCACAACTTTTTGAGCATATTGCAGAAGCAGTACATATTAGAGAAGAAAGTGAGAAATTGAAAAGACTTGACAAATACAAAGGACAAAGAGATAGAGGATTGCATGGAACAGAAGGACATTGTGAAGAATGTGGTAATTTTGGTGTATTAGAAGAAATAGATGGAAGACTTATTTGTGTTGTATGCAAAGACAATCTTGGATACTAGTTCTATAGCATTAGAAAAGATTTTAAAAGTTAAAATTCTATAGTTTTTTAAAGAAAAGAGATATATATTTTAATTAGAAAATGGTTGAATTTGACAAAGTTATAAGTTTAATGATTAGACAGAAAGCAGGGCTTTTTCAATTTAAAGAACTTTATGGTTTTGCTTATAGGTGGTTGACTTCTGAAGAATTTGAAGTTGATGAAAAAGAATACACTGAAAAGATAAAGCCATATGGCAAGGAGATTTTTATTGAATGGAGAGCAAGAAGAAGGATTTCTGATTATTTCAGGTTTTATATTCAAGTTGTAATTACTGTTCTTGGTATGACAGAAGTTGAAGTTAAAAAAGATGATCAGAAGATAAAACTTAATAGGGCAGAAATAAGAATTGATGTTAATTCATTTCTTGAAAAAGATTATGAAAACAGGTGGGAAACTTCTCCTGTAGCTAAATTCATGAGGGGTGTTTATGATAGGTATCTTATAAGGGGAAGAATTCTGCAATATGAAGTTAAACTCAGAGAAGAAACAATCAACCTTGTTGAGCAATTAAAAGCATTCCTTGCATTAGAAGCAAGAAAGAATTTTTAGTTCTTTTCCTTAGAAAAATTTATATTATTTAATTACTTTATTTATTCATGACAAATCCGAGTGGTGGTGCAGGCTGGGAAGGTCCTGGGTTTCCTCCGGGACAAGGAGCAGGTTCTGGTATGGGGGGTTCGCCGAATCCTCTTGGTTGTTTGCTTGTTCTTATGATTGGAATGGGATTATTAGGGGTTCTTGGTGAGAAAGCTTATGAAGGTGGTAAAAAAGAGTATATAAGAAGGAAAAATACTGTTGTAATTAAAGATGTTGAACAAACATTAGAGAAAAAATTAGATAATGTTAGTTGCAATATTCATGACTATAAAAAAGAGAATTGGAATAAATACATAGAAAAAGAATGGGAAGAACAAAGAGAATTGGATGAAATTAGAAGTAAGTATAAAAAGGATTATAAAAAACACACTTACTTTTTAGAATACGGACGTGCAGAATCTGCATGGTATGATATGGTAGAAGATTTTAAGGATGAAAATGCAATTAATACTGGCATTAAAGTAGAGAAAGGCAAAAAATATTTTATACATGCTGATTTTGATAATTTAGTTTTTCCTCCATATACAAGTAATTATGATATCTCACTTAGAATTGGAGAAAATGGAGAATGGGATTCAATTTCTTCAAGAAATAGATTTGGTTGGGATGGTGGTTTTATTCGTTATAGGAAGCTTGATGTTAGAACTACTAATTCAAAAGGATTTGGTTTTATTATGATTCCAGATAAAACTGGTGAGCTTGAATTCTGTCCTTGTATAATAGATAATCCTAAAGGTAATAAGATTAAAGGTTCTATTTTATTAACAATTAAAGAGATTGATACAAAATATGTTCATAATACAGATTATGTTCCTTATCATTAAATCATAAAATTTAAATAGTCAAAGTTCGTTAGTATAAAATCACGTATTAAATCAATCAATAGAACCTTTTAGAAAAAGGTTCATCAAAAACAAAAAAAATAAAATAAAAATTCACGAGATAAGATAGGCTTATTCACTTATCATTGCCTCACTTAACTCACAGGAAGCATGATTAAATTTTTTATAGGCTTTCTAAAAGAAGCAAAAAACATAAGAGCAAGCACATTAAATAGAATTATGAATAACACTGTGCATAAGTAAGCTTAAGGCAGTAAGTGGGTGAATTGATTTCTTATCTTAATGAATTAAAACGGAAATGTCAAAAATAAGTCCAGTAAGTATAAAGTACATTATTAGAGCAAAGTTTTTTGCAGAAGGTGTAGTTGAAAAACCAGATGTAATTGGCGCTGTATTTGGCCAGACTGAGGGTTTACTTGGAGAAGCCTTGGAATTAAGAGAGCTTCAAAAAGAAGGAAAAATAGGAAGAATTGAAGTAACATTAGAAACTGAAAAAGGCGCA
>JAHJTU010000043.1 GCA_018829485.1 Nanobdellota archaeon
ACAGGGAATTTATGAAGCAGCAAAAAAGCATAATATTAAGCCTGCAAAATTCTTTGAATTACTTTACAAAATCATTTTAAACAAAAGCCAAGGACCAAAATTAGGGCCTTTTATTATTGCAATTGGCAAAGACAAAGTTATAAAATTGCTTAATGAGATTTAATCATCTTATCACAATAATATTTATAAATCTTGGATTATAAAAAAGATTATCAGATTAAAATAAAAATCAAAAAAGGAGGGAAAATGGTTGAACTTGTTATTAAAAGTAAAATCAAAGATGCTGTAAAAGGCAAAAGAGTTGCTAGTGATTTGGCAGATGCTTTAAATAAGAAACTTGAGGAAATCCTTAAGAGAGCAGCTGAAAGAGCAGAAAGAAATGGAAGAGGAACAGTAATGCCTCATGATATATAGATAGGAAAGTTTTTTATTCTCTTTTATTCTTTAGTTCTTAGGGCTAAGGAAAATGGAAATATCTAGATTAGAGAAATTTATTACATCATATAGATTTATTATGTTCTTGGGAGTATCATTGATTTCTCTTGCAGCATTAGGAACAGGCGTTCAAATATATAGTACAATTCAGGCTTCCAAACCACAACAACCAGTATATAGAGATGTAAATAATGATGGTATTGAAGATAAGATTATAATGGAGAAAAAGCT
The DNA here is from genome assembly GCA_018829485.1 of Nanobdellota archaeon. Taxonomy (GTDB): domain Archaea; phylum Nanobdellota; class Nanobdellia; order Pacearchaeales; family UBA12030; genus JAHJTU01. The sequence goes on from JAHJTU010000043.1 coordinate 667, forward strand.
ATATCCAGGATTTTTATTTAGCCATTTTTATGGTTTAGAAGAAAAAACTTATTTTGGCTTTGAGGTTGATGGTAAAAGAATATATCTTACAGAAGAACAATTTGAAGAAACCAAGAAATAGGGAAAACTTTTTATTCTCTTAATCTTATACCTTTGTATGTCAAAGAAAAGAGGAATTGCAGCTGAAAGAGAATTATTGCACTTATTATGGAAACAAGGTTATGCAGTAGCAAGAGTTGCTGGAAGTGGGAATATACCAGAACCATCATGTGATTTGCTTGCTGGTAATGGAAAATCAAAATATGCTATTGAATGCAAAACATGCAGAAAAGATAAGAAGTATATACAAGAAGCACAGATAAAGGATTTCTTAGAATTCTCAACAAGATTTGGTTTAGAGCCAATAATTGCAGTAAGATTTCTTAGAAAGGGATGGTTTTTCTTAAATCCTATTCATTTAGATAAAACAGGAAAGGGTTATGCTATTTCTCAAGAAGATGCAGAAAAGAGAGGAGTAAAATTAATATAGCCTGAAATCTGTTTTTTTCTATGCTAAAAAGAAGGTTCTTGATTTTGATACTTGTCTTTTCATTAATGTTATTTAGCTTATGCTTGCCTTATGGTTTAACACAGGAGCAAACAACAATAAGTTTAGAAGCATTTATTTTTACAGATGGAAGTGTGTTTTTGCAAGGAACATCTAATATTGATCCTAATCTAGATGTTTCATATAATACTGGAAAATTCTCTGGATTAACAAATAAGCTTACAAGCAAAAGCCAGGAAATATGGCATTTCTCACTTGTTACTGATTCAGAATTTTCACAATTAAATGCCAAGATTGTATTACCTGAAAATTCCAAATTAACAGGAAAAGTTGATTCTAATTCATTGCCATTAATATATACACAAGGAAAATCATTAGTTATTGAGATATCTGACTTGCAAAAGCCATTAAGTATTTCATTTGATTATGAAGTTCCATTAGAACCTCAGAAATCTGATTATACTTTTTACATTTACATTGCTGCTATTGTCATTGCATTGATTATTGCAGCATTTTTTATTTTTAGAAAGAAGAAGGAACCTGTTAAGATTGAGAGAAAAACAAAAAGAGCAAAGAAGTCTGAAAAGAAAGAGCAAATACAAATGGGGGAACAAGAAAAGCAAGAACCAATTCAAAAGTACAAGAAAAAATTTGAAACATTGAAGCAGACTTTAAATGAAAGGGAAATTAAAATTATACAAGGATTGATTGAATTAAAAGGAAAGGTAAAGCAGAACCAATTGCAAAAATACACAAATATTTCTAAAGCAGCTTTTTCAAGACATATAAATGCATTAGAAATAAAAGGACTTATTGAAAAGAAAAGCCTTGGAAGAGTTAATCTTATTCAGATGAAATTAGAATAAAATATCTTATGTAAAGATGTTCCGAGATTGTTCCACTATTGTTCCACCTATCTCTTATATAATGTTCCATCTTAATACTATCAACAAAGTTAGGAAGGAGCAGGAAGCTTTGGCCGTTTTACCTCTTTTCCCGATCCAAAGCAAAAAAATGATTCTCAACTTCCTGCACCTAACTTTGTCCTACTCAAAATGAAGCTTTTAGGAAAAGCTTCTGCAAAAACGAAATAATCAAAATATGAAGAAAATGGAAACAAAACAAGAACAAATAGAAACAAAGGAAATCCATGTAAAGAAAGCCTTGTTAGTTCATGGCTTTAATGGAAGTCCTGATGTATTCAAAGAGATAAGAGAAAGCCTTGAAGAAAGGGGCATCTTAGTTTATACTGTAAGGTATGAATCAACAAAGCCTTTCCAAGATTGGATAAAGATTATAGAAAACAAGATTAAAGAAATAGGAAACTCAGAAGAGATTATATTAGTAGGACACTCATTGGGTGGTTCTTTATCATTATACTTATCTCAAAGGCATAAGTTCAAAGGACTTGTATTAATCAATTCCCCAGTTTACTTGAAAAAAGGCACTTTATTCAAAGTATTAGTCAAGTTTTTTAATAAAAGAAAAGAAGTTGAAATAAGAAAAGTCAAATATTCTATGGAAAGTATTAGATCTATTTTTAGCTTCTTGGATGAATTAAAAGGCAAGACAGTAATTAATTCAAATTCTACTTTAATTATACAATCAAAGAAAGATTATCTTGTTAGCAATAAAAGTGCTAAAATGATATATAATAAAATTAACTCTGAAAACAAGCAATTAGTAAATATTGGTTCAGGACATACTCCATTAAATCAGCCTGTTGTTATAAGCAGCATAATGGGATTTATGGGTGTATTATAATGAAGCTTTTAGAAAAATCTTCGCAAAAACGATAAAATAGAAAAATGAAACTCAAACAAAACAAACAAAATAAGAAAATGGAACAAAAAACAAATTTGGCAAAAACATTAGCAGTTTTAGTTATGGCAACATTGGTCTTAGTTTCAGGAACATTAGTATTTGCTGACAATGAAGCACAAGTGCAAGCTCAAGTTAATGCACAGGAACAAGCACAAGAACAGGAACAAGTAAGAGCACAAATACAAGAAATGGAAGTGATGCAAGGAGCTGAGATTGTATTTACACCAGCAATTGGATTGTATAATACTTTTTCAGGAACAGGATATGTTATTGATACTGTAAATGAGAATGGACAAGCAGTAAGATTAGTTGTAAGCAAGAACAGAGCATTTCCAATTGCAGTACTTGATAAGCAAGGTGAACAAGTTATGGCTCAATTACAAACAAGATTAGGAATTGCACAAGAATCAATTACAGAAATACCAGATTCAGAAGTAAAAACAAATGTCATTAAAGACAAAGATGTTTGGAGTGGAACTTTAACAATTGGTTATGGAAATTTCCAAGGACAATACTTTGTTATTGGTAGAGAACAAGATAATGAAATAGAATTTACAGTTATTCCATTCGGTGAATACCCAATAATTATGAGTGAATTGACAGTTGAAAAGCAAATATTTCCTGCATTGGAAATTTGGAAAGGAACTTTGAATCTTGAATCTAGTGAATATGAAGGTGAATGGCAATTAACAGCTTTTTCATACAGGCCTTTCTATAATCAGCCAGTGCCATTAGAAATACAAGAAGGTGAGCAAGGACAAGTAAATGACTACACAATTGAACCAATAGCAATAAAGAGAGTAAGATTATTTGGGTTGCTTCCAATTGGCAAAGAACAAGCACAAGTTAAAGTTTGGAAAGGTAATGAATTAGTTGCAGAAAGAACATTGAAAGAAGGAGAAACAGCTCAAATAGGAAACTTGACATTGAAAGTTGTTAAAATTGATGACAGATTACAAATAATTGCTGAAACTGAAAGTCCAATATACTAATAACAAATAAAGAAGCCAAATAAATACCAAAAACAGAAATAAAAGTAATACTTTAGGCTAGCCAGGCTTTAATTTTTTATTTCCCCACGAAAACATTCTGTTTTCGGGGCGCCAGAAATTATAGATTTCTGTGCGTTTTATTTTTTGATTTAATAAACGGGCGTTTGTTTGGAAAGGTTTTTAAGATTAATTTTCTTAAAATAAATTATGGTTAAATGTGGTGAATGTGGTATTTTATGAGTAATATGTTTAATTTGCCTTTGGGTTAAATGTAGTTTTTAGGTGTTGTAGTAAGGTTTTTAAGATTTAATAATTATAGTTTATTATGAAATTAGAGCATCTATTAATCATCTCATTAATTAGTGTAGTTCTGTTAATTGGCGCAAATGGGTGTGGTTCTGATGTACAAGATAATCAAAAAGGAATATTAGGGGATAATGAAAGATTTGTTGAAACTATTTCTATAAATGGTATAGATAAACATCAAGAAGTAAGTAATGTAAATCCAGTTAAACTTGTTATTAGTGGACAAAGAGTTACCATTGATGTAAAAGAAGGAACCATAGTCGATGAGATTGTAATTTCTGGAATTGATATATCTATAAATCTTCAAGAAGGAAGTAGTCCAAAAATAACAGATAGTGGCATAAGAACAAAGATAAATTATTCTACATCTGTTGAATCT
>JAHJTU010000007.1 GCA_018829485.1 Nanobdellota archaeon
AGAAACAATTACTTTGCTTGTAAAAGACTCTGGAAGTAATTCAGCAAAAGTTGAATTAATCTCTAATGACAAGGTAATTGCAACTCAAACAATAATTGTAAGTGCAAGCACAACTGCAGATAGTATTGTAACAGCACAGCCAATAAAAATATGGCAAGACCAACCAATATTAACAGCATCTGTCGGAGTTTTGATATTAGCAGTAATTGTACTTTTGATATGGTTGATAGTAGCATACTCAAAAATGGCAGCTGCAGCTCAATCAAACAGACTAAGAGACTTAAGAAAAGTAAGAGAAGCAGTTAGAAGTAGAAGCAAAAGAAGATAAAAGAAACAATTTTAAACTTTTTCTTTTTTTATATTTTTATAATATTAAAGTAGTAAGATGGCATATATTCAATTTTTATTAAAGGATGAAAAGAAAGCAAGAGACTTTATAAGAGAAGTAAATTCTTATATTCTTATTGATCTTGATGCTGTTGTTGATTTTATTAATGATAAAGGATATTCATGTGAAGTTTATGATGGTGGCCAATTTGCTCCTAAAGATATAGAAAATCAAATTCCTATCTTTGAGATAAATGATGCTTTTTTCGGGAACCATAAGATAAGAAAAGAACTTGAAGAATCTGGAATTGAAATTAGAGTTTTAAACTATGACTAATATAATTAAATAAAAAATAAAATTCTTTTCTCTGATTGCCTTACCTTTACTTTGCTGTAGCCAATACAATTAGACTTCCAATACCTGCCATAAGCCATGAAAGAATAATTCCAACTTCTACAAGCCATTTGCTCCATGAACCAGTGTCAATGAATGTTCCTGATAGCAATATAAAAGCTGCTGAAACAAATGCAAATGCACCTGCTCTTATGAACCATACATCAACTTTTTTAGTTACTCCAACACCACTGAATAAAGGAATCAAAAGCAACCATGCTGTTCCAAGTATTATATTACCTAAAAATGTTCCAAAAAAGTAACCTGTTTCTAAATTAATTAATGGTGCTCCACTGAAAAATAAAGCAGCTACTGCAAAAAAGAAAATTGTTAAAGGCAAAGCTCCTTTCCAATCTTGTTTTACCATTTTCCTCTTTTACTCTAATAAAGGATTTTAATTTATAAAGGTTTCTGAAAAGCTTCACCAAGAAAAATCTAATAACCATAAAAATAAAAAATTAAAAAATAAAAGAAAAATAAAATTCTCGGGCATATTGTATTATTATTCACTTAAGCTCTTGCTAATGTGAATACGTATTTTAGAGCGACTATTACTGTGGATGGTACAAACAAGAAAAGTAATGCTGTTAATACTGTGTCAAGTGGTGCAACTGCTGCAAATACTCCTGCTCCAAAAGAAGCCAAGATTACTAATACAGTTCCTGCAAGTAAGTAGCTTTGTACTTCTTTTTCTGCAATATTAAGCAATCCAACTATTAGTCCAAGTATTACTAGAACCCATCCCATTGTTGTTCCTACGGATCCGAAAAATCCTACAATTACTGCAATAACTAAACCAATCAAAAATGCCCAACTTCCTAAACTTGATCTCATTTTTGCTTTGGCCATTTTACCTATGAAAAGAAGTGCTGTTATGGCTTATAAATCTTTCTAAGTAAGACTTGCTAAATCTCTCTTTTCCATCTAACTTTATAAAAAAATCTTTATTTTCCGAAAAAAGCCTAAGAATGCCATACATACATAGTAAGTATAAGATAGTAAGCTTTAAAAGGGGTTATACATACATAGTAAGTATCTAAAAGAGGCGCTTGGAAATGGCTCATGTAGCTGAATTAAAGAGAAAGATCTATTTATGTGAAAAATACAAGAAAAAACTATCTGATTTTCTTCATAATCTAAAGGAAAAATACCTTTCTAAAAAAATATCTTATTCTGAATATGAAAGAAAGCTTTATGAAAAAAAGCAAGGCAAGAATGTTCTTGAATGGATTGAATATTATGATTCGTATATTGAGTATTGTAAAAAAGAGATAAAGAGGCAAGAAAAAGTTTCCAAGCGCCAAATTTTAACTTTTTCCCTTGCCTCACTCTTTTTTCTTTTTCTTATTTTGTCTGTATTTTACTTTTCTCCTTATCTTATTAGTTTAGCTACAAAAGATGTTAGTTATTCTCAAGAGAAATTTGATGAAAATATCTTTTCTGTAATAATAACAGGCAGTCATAAGAATATAGAATACATAAGACATTGCTGGTCATCTAATGGTAAATGTGAGCTAGGAATTCTTAATGCAAGTACATGTGTTTTGGAAGATAATTCTTGTGAAGTTGAACAAACACAACAAGGAATATGGAATTTGTGCTCTAAATACAAGCATGATAATATTTGGACAAATACAGAATGTACTGTTTATGATACAAGTGCATTTGTAAAACCTAAAGAAATAATACAAGAGCCAATAATTGAAGAACCAATAGAAGAAATACCTGGAGCAATTTATGGTCTTTATAGTATTACAGTATGCAATAATGGTGTTTGCAATCAGAAAATCTATAACCAACAAATAGCAATAAAAAATAAAGATGGCATATACAGACCATTCAGAGAAATTGTTAAAATTGATACATCGGATAATTTGTTAAAGATTTCTTGGAATGATAAACAAGTTATATTTTCACCATATGTAGAATATAAGAATAATAAACATGAAGTTAAAATTCCTGGAAAAGCATCTAAACTTCCAGAAATTCCACAAGAAATTCCTTTAACTCACAAGTACAAGAGCAAACAATTCTCTTACAAGTATGATATAGAAATTCCTTATTTGTCTTCAAATGTAAGCAAAGATGTAAGCAAAGTTGGTTTGGGAATTGTTGATGTCCAAGGTTTTAATGAAAATGAAATAAAATTTTCAGATAAGAAAATCTTATTGCCAGATAATATTGTATTTTCATGGGATGATGCTGCTAAAGAATTTGGAGATAATAATGTTAAAACAACTGCAAAAGGAATTGAAGTCTTAAATTTAAAAAATAAACAAAAAATAATAATTGATCCAACCATTAGTTTAATTGCATTAGATGATGTTTCTGTAACTTCTATGGAAATTGCAACAGGAAACAACGTATTTAGGAGTTATTTAAAATTTCCCATTTCTAGTATTCCTGTAAATGCTGTTATATCTCAAGCTGATTTTGTTTTTTATGTTATAAGTGTTACAGGAACTCCTGCATTAACAAACTTCTATAACTGCTCAAGTATTTGGCAGGAAGATAGTGACCCTTCTTCAATATTATTACCATTACCTTGCACTCAAAGCGGAATTCAGAACATAAGATTAACTGGCTTGAAAATACAAGATACATTAAAACAAGTTAATGATTCTTATAATTCTGGAGGAAGGAATCTTTCAATTGCAATGAACACTTCTGCACTTTATGTTGAAGGAATTTTTTCCCCCCCTGATGGAACAGCAGTAACACTTCAAGTTGGTTCAGTTATAAGTGCAGTAGATAATTCATATCTGGTTAATTCTTCTGAAGCTGCAACAAATCAGCCATACTTGAATGTAACATATACAGCAGATACAACAGGACCAACAATTGTTTATATAACTCCTACTCCTGCAAATGCATCTCATAATCAAGTTACTACTATTTACATTAACGCAACTGTTTTTGATACAACAAATTATGTTTCTGCTTGTATTTTAACATGGAATAATACAAATTATACAATGACTTTACAATCTATTATTACTCCTTCTGCAAATGTTACTTGCAACTATACTCTTAATAATTTATTATCATCAAGATATGATTACAAGATTTTAGCAAATGATTCTCTGAATAACTGGAATCAGACAAATACAAGAGAATTGCTTGTAACAGCAATTTCTAATTGTACAAGAATAGATTATCCTGGAAATTACATAATGCTTTATGATATAAATGATGTAACCACAACAGGGAGTTGTATTAATATTACAGCAAATAATGTTACTTTAGATTGTCAAAGTCATTTAATTGATGGTAATAATGTTGTTGACAATGGAATAAATATTAATAGACCAACAAATCAATTTGGTAACATCACAATCCAAAATTGTAAAGTTACAGAATGGGACACCTATGGAATTTATTTGTATAATGCAAATAATAGTACATTAAAGAATTTGAATGTATCTTCCAATGCAGATGAAGGAATTTATTCTTATAATTCTCACGGAAGTTTATTTACAAATATAACTGCATCAGGAAATGGAGATAATGGATTGAAAATTGCTTCATATTTTAATAAAGTTGTAAATAGCACCTTTACTTCTAATACTTTTTCTGGAATATATATGGTTTATGCAGATTATTGTAATATAACAAATATAACAACAGCTTATAATACTCAATATGGGTTAAATGTGCAAGATTCTGATTATGGTTCTATTACAAATTCCAGAATTATTGGAAACACACTTGGTGGTTTTTATTCTAATTTAACTGGAGAAGGAGGAGCAATTTATATTTATAATAACTTTTTTAATAATACAATAAATTATGCTTCAACAGGCATAATCTATATTAATAACTGGAATACAACACAACAAGCAGGTATGAGAATTTATTCTGATGGAACTGATATTGGTGGAAATTATTGGGAAAATTCTTCTGCTGATGGTGGTTATTCTGAAACATGTGCTGATGCCAATACAGATGGTTTCTGTGATATTGCTTTAAATTTAACATCTGATGGAAAAAATCCAGATTATTTGCCATTAAGTAATAAATATGGTGCAAATATTGCTCCTTTCATTGGAAATGCAAGCATAAATGAAACAAGTATTCTTTTAAATGAATGGGTTTGTTTAAATGCAACAGCACATGATCCAGATGGAGATGCTATAACAGTAACAGCAACAGTATGGAATACTACTAATTTTGTTAATTATACTTTAGTTGATAGTGGAGCAATTGGAAGTATTTGGTGTGCTGGAAGTCTTTTTGACAATATCTATGGAGTAGAAGTCCAAGGATTAAAAACAGGAACATGGAACTTTTCTCATGCAATTGCTAATGATTCATCCAGTTTTAATACTACAATCGTTAACAGAAGGTGGAATGTAACAGCACCAAAATATGTACCCAGAATAATATATGTTTCTCCTATTGATGCAACAAATCCTAATGAATCTGGAATAAGGAATATAACTTTTTCAACACATGTTTATGATATAGATGGTGTTGGTAATATAGATCAGGCAGGAACAACTGCTAATTTTTCTTATCCTGGTGAAACAACAAGAACATCAGGAACTTGTGGATATGTTGGCGATGTTGATACAGAAACTTCCAATTTTTCTTGCAGTATAGAAATGTGGTATTGGGATGCACCAGGTAATTGGAATATAAGTGTACATGCTCAAGATTTAGATGGTGGAGAGGCATTTAATATTTCAACATTTTTCCAATATAATCAATTAGAAGCAATTGTTCTTTCACCTTATGCTATTAATTTTGGAACATTATTCTCTGGAACAAGAAATCAAACTGCAATAGATGATCCAACTTATATAAACAATACAGGAAATGCAAATATAACTAATATAACAGTAATGGGAATTCATCTTTATGGAGAAGATAATTCAACTTATTTTATTAATGCTGCTAATTTCAGTGTAAATATAAGTACTGGAACCCCACCACCAGAATGTGATGGTACTAATTTGCAAAATGGAACTGATATACAGATTCTTGGTGCTACATTAATAAGAGGAAATCTTTCATTAAATGATGGAACAGGACAAGAACAAATTTATTATTGCTTAAAACAAGTTCCACAACTTCCTTCGCAAGTTTATTCTACAACATTAAAAGGAAGCTGGTTCATAAAGATAGTTGCTCTTGTTGCTGTTATAAGAATAAGGAAGAGAAGAAGCAGGGTAAAGAGAAGAAAGAAAAGAGAATTAGAAGATAATATTCCTAAGATAATTCAAGAATTTGGAAAATTAAAAGCAAAATACAAGTTAAGCAAAGAAGAATTAATAAAAGTAATAACAAAAGAAATAGAAAT
>JAHJTU010000044.1 GCA_018829485.1 Nanobdellota archaeon
AGGACCAGCAAATAATAAATGCGGCATATTCTTCTGCTTAACAAATGCTTCTGCTCTTACAACTATTTCTCTCTGGCCTTTAACCCCTTCAAAAGTAGAAGGCCTATATTTCTCAGTCCAAATCATACTTTCATTAGCCATTTTAATTAAAGATTGAAAATTTTTATAAAACTTTTCAATTAATCTTTTAATACTTTAATATGAACTTTTCTTTGTCTAGGACCATCAAATTCGCAATATGAAATTCTTTGCCATGTTCCTAATAAAAGTTTGTTATTTTCAATAAAGATGATTTTGCTTGCTCCTATAATGCTTGATTTAATATGTGCATGAGCATTGCATCCACCATCTTCACAATTATGCTTATATTTACTTTTTGTTGGAATTAATTGTTCTAATTTATTGAGAATATCTTGATGCAAATTCTTATCTGTACATTCATTAATCAAAATTCCTGCTGTTGTATGTGGTGTAAAAACAATGCATGTTCCTTGTTTTATTCCCGATTTTTTAATTGCTTCTTGAACTTTATCAGTAATATCAATAATCTCCTGCTTATTTTTTGTTTGAATTGCTAAAGAATATACCATCATTAATATTACATTGCTATTTTACTAATTTTTCTCCCATATGCTTTATTTTGGTATGAGCTTCTAAATTTTTTACATGTTTCTTACAGAACGGACATTTTCCTTCTGTTGAGGGCTCAATAAACTTTGCAAATTCTCCCCTACTCTGATGTCTTAATTTTTTTGACATTTTTCCCCTTGAGCTGTCATAAAGTATAAATACGTTGATTTTTAAATTTATTTATGATAGATATAGTGAAAAACAAGAATAAGGAAATGCAAGATTATGCAAAAGAACTTGGTTTTCAAGACTTATATTTATTGGGCAAAGATGCTGTTTTAATTGAGAACTTTAAAGATAAAAAAGATATTTTGAAAGCAAGGAAAAAATATGATTTTGTTATTGTTTTTGGAAAAGGAATTAAGGAGAATAGGCAGATTGTTGAGTCATTTCCAGATGTAATTTTGTTACAATTAAATTCAGGAAAAGATTTTATGAAAGAGAGAAATTCTGGATTAGATCATATTATTTGCAAGATTGCATCTGAAAATAATGTTGCAATTGGAATTGATTTATCAGAAATTCTAAATTCAAATGAAAAGGAAAAACAGGTTATTATTGGAAGGATAATGCAAAATATAAAGTTGTGCAGGAAATACAAAACAAAAATTCTACTTGCTTCATTTGCATCTGATGTTTTTGAATTAAGAGCTTCACAAGATATTCAGGCATTTGTCCAATGTTTGGGAATGACTCCCTTGGAATCTAAAAATTCTCTTTTAATTGCAGAAAAGATTATGGGGAAAAATAAAGATAAAAAACATGTTTCTTATGTTTCTGAGGGGATAAGGATTGTTGAGTGAGGGGAAAATATTTAAAGAAGAAATGTCTCTTATTTTGGACTTAAGTCTATAAAATGGGACAGAATAGTAAAGAGAATAAAATATTAGAAGTGTTTTATGAAAATCCTGGCAGAAAATTTACTGTGAGGGAATTGGGTAGGTTAACTAAAATGCCAAGAGCCACTGTTCATAACTACCTTGCTAGTCTAAAAAAACAGAATATTATTAGTAGAGAAAATAAGGCAGAAAGCAATTTATTATTCAAAACAAAAAAAATTAATTATTTTGTAGAAAAAATCATTTCTTCTGGTTTAATAGAAGAAATTATAAACAAATTAAATCCTTCGTGTATTATTCTTTTCGGAAGCATAAGAAAAGGAGATTCTGTAAAGGAAAGTGATATCGACTTATTTATAGAATCCCCATTAAGAAAAAAAATTAATATTAGTACATATGAAAGAAGATTAAACCATAAACTTCAAATATTCATAGAATCAGACATCAATAAACTACATTCTAATCTTTTTAATAATGTTGTTAATGGAATTAAAATTTATGGGAGTTTTAAGATAAAATGATTTTAGATATAATGGATTGGGAAGAGTGTAAAAAAGAATTTATCAGAAAAATTGAGGTTGATAAAGAAAGGATAAAATCTATCACCAAAAAAGCCTTACAGCGTTTAGAAAGAGCAAGAAGTACAAAGATAACAAAGGAAAATGTTTCTTTTGTTGTGGAGGATTATTATGAGATTATTAAAGAGCTTCTTGTTGCATATTTATTAAAACACGGTTTAAGATCAAAAAATCACCAATGCATGATAACTTATTTTATAAAAAGAATATTGATTATGAAAAAGAAACCACACTTATATCCCAAATGTCTTTTTTTAGAAACAGATTAAATTATTATGGAGAAGATATTCCAATGAACTTTTATATTGAAAATAGAGAAGAATTTGAAAGGATAGTTGGCTTGCTTCTAAGATTAATTGAAAAAGAATAAATAGGAAGCTCAAACATGTTTTCTGAAGGTATAAGAATTGTTGATTGATTTTAGAGAAATTTAAAAACTTTTCTGATATGTAAAGTAGATGTCAACATGCATTATTAAGTATGGTGGAAAAACTCAGGAGAAAAATCTAAGCATAGTAAGACATTCTGAAATAGCCAAAGATTTCTTAAAAATGCATAATAAAACTATTGTGGTTGTTTCAGGGGCAGGAGATGTAACAGATAGATTAGAAAAGGCAATAATTGCTGGACAAAAACATAATTCTCTTGATGAAAATGAATTCCTGAATATAACAGATCCCTCAAATGTTTTTGGAGTTTGGGAAAATCTTTATAATTCAGCTGGAAAGCCAAAAGAATTAACTGAATTAAAAAATAATATTTACAAAGAATTTGAAAGTGTTGTAAGGATTATCTTGCCAAGAATTAAAACTTATGAAGAAATGCATACAATAAGGGCTGAACTTAATTTATTTCCTGAAAAATTGCAAGCTGCACTTGTAAATCATACTTATAAAAAAAGTGGTTTAGAATCTGTATGTATAAATTTTGATAATGAAAATTTCCCTCTTGCTGTTAAAGGAAATCATTTGAATGGAATTGTTAATCTTGTGGAAACAAAGGAAAAATGCCAAAAATTACTTTCTAATACAAATGAGAGAGTTATTGTTTTTCCTGGTTATGGTGGTTTAGATAATAAAATAGAAAAAACACTTGGAAGGGGTGGGAGTGATACTGCTGCTTTTGCTTATGGTTATGGATTTAATTCAGAGGAAATAGCAATATTAACAGATGTTGAAGGAATTAAACAGGCAATTATTAATGGAAAAGAAACAAGAACAATAGAAGAAATAAGTCTTGATGAGGCAGGAGATGGTGCTTTTTATGGTGCTAAACTTCCAAGTCATGATTCTTTAGAACCTTTAATAGAGATGCACAAAGAAAATTCAGATCCATTAGCATATATTGCACATCATGAAAAAATAAATGGAAAAAAGAGCAAAATAGTTGGTGTTACAAGAAATAAAGAATCTGTGAAATTTATTGGAAGCAGGAATAATATATTGGTTTATAGAATTGGTGGCAATGTTGTTTCATTGCCAAAAGTATTAGAAGAACATGGAATAGATAATTTTTATTTTGGCACAAGAAGACTTGCTAATGTTGTTCTAAATCAAAAAGGCAGAGAAATTGGAGAAGTTATTATTGATGATTATGCAAAGCAAGGAAAAATTAATATTGAAGAAAAAAGAGATGATTTGGCTTTAGTTGGAATTATTGGAGAAGGAATGAGAACTAAACCTGGTATTTCTGGAAAAATGAATTCTAGATTATCAGAAGAAGGAATAAACATTTATTTGATTTTTGATGTAAGTCCTTTTTCTACTGGTGTTGTAATTCTAGATAAAGATAAAAGTAAGGCAGTTTCATGTCTTTATGATGAATTTCTTAATCATACTATTTATTTAAAGTAAAATTGATTTCTTGAATTTCTTTATTTTTAATTAGAAATCTTCTTGGAATTTTTTTCAAGTTATACAGTATTGGAAGCATTTCAAATCCATAAGCTCCTGCGCATAAAAGTGCAATATGTTTGCCTTCATTTGGAATTTCAAGTTTTCTTTTGTAAGTTCTTTTTCCATTATTTTCATATGTAGTTAGCAAATCTAATTCAGTTTCACAGTAATTTCCTGCTACTATTGCTTCTTCAAATTTGTTTGTTCTTTCACAAGGAATTATTTCATGATAACTGCCATAATAAAATGGTCTTGGAAACATGCCATTAACACCAATAAAAAGATTTTGATTTTTTTCTTCTATTGTATTTACTTCCAATATCATAATTCCTGCATCTGCTGTTAAATATCTTCCAGGCTCTATTTCAGTAAAAGTATTAAGATTGCTTTTCTTGATTTTTTCAGAAAGTTCTTTTGCATAATCTTCTAATGGAAATTCTTCATCTTCTTGTTTGTATTGTATTCCAATTCCACCACCAAAATTAATAAAATCAATTTTTCCGAATTTTTGTTTTATTGTTTTTGCAACTTCAATTGTTGAATCAACAGTTTCAAGAAAGATTTCCAAATCTTTTTCGCCTTGCAGATTAGAACCAATATGCTGATGCAATCCAATTATTCTCTTGTTGTATTTTTCTGCTAATTCGTATGCTTCTCCTAATCTTGATTCAGGAATGCCGAATTTTACTGGAACACCATGAGATTCTTTTCCTGCTGTAATTATTTCTGGAAATTCTCCTGTGCCTTTTCCAGGATTCCATCTTATTGAAATTTCTAATGCTTGTGGATGAATTGTATGCAATCTATTAAGTTGTGATATAGAATCAACATTAATGCTTATTCCCAATTCCAATGCTTTTTCCAAAGATTCATTACTTATGTTTGTTTCAGTATAAAGAATATTTTCTGGCTTATACCTTGCTTGTAATGCAAGTTGTGCTTCTCCAATAGAATTTGAATCTACATATTCACATCCTGCTTGTTTTAATTCTTGTAAAATTTCTTTAGATGATAATGCTTTAATTGCAAATCTTATTCTGGATTTTTCATTATATTTCAAGAATGTTTCTTTTAATTTAGAATATTTTTCTTTTATTTTATCAGTATCATAAAGAAATAATGGTGTTCCATTCTTTCTTGCAAATTCTTCTACATCTAAATCTGCAAAAAACAAGTTATTATTTCTATATTCCAAATCTTGTTTTTCCCACCAAAGCCTTTGTTCCATTTTGAGAATTCTATTTTTTATTTTTTATATCATTCATGAATTCGTTTTCCATTTCAATCCACGAGCTTACTTTTTCATGTACAATCTTATTTTCTTTATCAACAAAATAACAATCTTCAATTCCTGCATTTATTATTGTTCTTCTGCATTTTTGACATGGCCTTTCGCAATCTCCATCTTGTGCAGAATTTAAGAATAAGATTCCATTTTTAATAGAAATTCCTTCTCTTGCAGCATTAATAATTGAATTTTCTTCTGCATGAACAGCAGGACAATAATTATAGGATTTGTAATGTGGCTCATTCATTAAATCTTTAAGACAAACATTCTCACCACAATTTTTTGCTCCTCTTACAGAACCATTATAACCAGTTGATTTGATAACACCATCTTGGCTTGTTATTACAACTCCAAATTTACGTCTTTTGCATTTGCTTTGCTTAGAAATTGTTTTTGCAACATCAAGAAAATATTTTATTTTATGTTCATTCATTTTTCATAATCTTATAATCTTTTACCAGTCTTTTTACTTCTTAGAAGTCTTTTCTTTCTTCTTCTTAATATTCTTTTTCTGTATGACATCTTACTTTTTCTCTTGCTTTTCTTTTGTTTCTTCTTTTTGCTCTTCTTGTTTACTCTTCTTGTGTTTCTGCTTGCTTTTCTTTGGCTTTTTCTTTTTCTTCTTTGGCTTTTTCTTTTTTTGACTTTTTCTTATCTTCTTCTTTTTTCTTTTTCTCTTGTTCTCTTATTGCTTTTTTTGGTAATTCTGCTAATTCTACTCTAACAATATCATTTTCTTTTACTGCTTTAACTTTAACTTTTGATGGTGGCTTTTTTATTCCTCTTTCCCAGATATGCATATTAAGCCATCTTTCTATTTTTATTTTTTTCAAATCCCTATCATAAATTTTCATATGTTTAACTAAGAATTCCTTAATTGCTCTATTTGCTTTTTTTGCTCTCTTTATTCTTGGAGCTTTTTCCCATTCTTTTCTTAATGGAATAATATAAATTCTTTCAGTTGTTTTTGTTTCTGCCATTTTTTTATTTATCTTTTTGTTTTTATTCGCCCCTTATTTTAGTGCTTGATCTTCTCCAGTTTCTTTTTACTTTTGTTAATCTTGATGGATGAACTTTTTTTCCTTTGCCAATTGCCTTAAATACGAGCCAGAATGGAGCCCATTTTGTCTGTCTTGCTTTTTTTTCAAGCTTTGCTTTTTTTAAAGGTGACTTATATCTTGCCATTTTTTATTGGGTTTATTTTTTAAATTTGAATTCTTGTTTTCCTTCTTGGATTTTTTTTAATAATTCTTTGAATTCATTATCATTTAATGTTTCATTTAATTGCCCCATTTGTGCAGCCTGAGCAATTATTGCAATTGCTTGTATTGCTGTTGCAGTATGTGCAAGTTTCATTCTTCCATATCTTTCAATTGCTTCCTTGCTTAAGTGTTGCTTTGCAATATTTTCAA
Source organism: Nanobdellota archaeon (assembly GCA_018829485.1). Lineage (GTDB taxonomy): Archaea > Nanobdellota > Nanobdellia > Pacearchaeales > UBA12030 > JAHJTU01. The sequence goes on from JAHJTU010000044.1 coordinate 6,643, forward strand.
GCATTATAACTTGCTGCTGCAATTTTGCTTTTTCTTCTAATTCTTTTGATTCTTCTTTCATTTTACATTTTCTATAACTTGATTCATAAATTCAAGTCCTTTTTTTGTTAATTGCCTTCCTAATTTGCCGTCTTTTCTTTTTTCAAGTAATCCTGCTTTTTCTGCTTGCTGAAGAATTGTTCTTATTATTTTCCCTGATGCTTTGTATACTCTTTCTGGTTTTGCTCCTCTTGATTTTTTGCTGCTATATTCAGATCTTAATCTTTCAGTTCCAATTGTTCCTTTAACATAAACTTTTCTTAGAATACTTGCAGCTCTTGTGTGCCACCATTCTTTTTCAGGAGGTCTTTGTTTTGCTGCAGAAGTTTTAACAAAAATCGCCCATTTTGGTATTTCAAATTCTGGGATTTCCTTGAGCTTAGAAGCTAGGGTATCTATGAACTTCTTTGCTTCTACTTCTCTTATTAGTATCTTGCTTTTCGCCATTTTTTAAGATTTATAGTAAAACCTATGATTTTATAAGTGTATTTTTTTCCTAATTCCTTGCAGATTTTCTCTGCCATTTCATTTACCTCATCTCTACCACGAGAAAATGAGCGAAGTACAGATATTTTTACAATTTCTCTTGTTTTAAAGCTTTTTCTTATTGTCTCAATGAAGTTTTCTGTTACTCCACCCTTGCCCAATTGAAATCTTACCAATCCTTTTTTCATTTTATTCTATCTAATTGTATTTGAGAAAATATTAGTATAAATACCTTGCCTTAACTTGTAAGTGTTAGCCCACATAGCATAACCAAACCATCCTTGAATACTTAAAAGTAAATTCTCATAAGGTAATTCTTCTTTGTATAATAAATTTATCTTTGTGGTAAAATTTTTCTTGAATTTTCTTAAATTACTTTTCCTTAGTAATTTATGATAATAATAGATTCTATAGCCAAGCATCTTTATTCCTGAATGAATTAGTTTGATTTTTGTCTTTTCTTTATGAAGTTCTAAGTCTAAATTATTTCTTAAGAATTTAGTAATCTCAATAATAACATTTTCAACTTCTTCTTTTGAATTTGAGAAAATCGCTATATCATCAACATATCTTATATAATACCTTGCTCTCAGCTCTCTTTTAACAAAGTTATCAAGTTCATTAAGATAAACATTAGCAAAAAATTGGGATGTTAGATTTCCAAGAGGCATTCCTTTACTTTCTGTTTTTGTTTTATGGTTCTCTAAAATAACTTTAATAAGCCAAATAACCTTTTCATCTTTTATCTTTTTGTTAATAATATCAATAAGAATTTTATGATTAACTTCATCAAAATAATGTTTAATATCGGCTTTTAGAATATAACAAGCTCTTGTATTATTTTTAGATACTTTTCTTTTAAACATATCAAATCTTTGGATGGCCTTATGTACTCCTTTCTTTTTTCTATTAGCATAAGAATCAAAAATAAATATTTTCTCAAAAATTGGCTCAATAATATTGCATAAAGCATGATGAACAATTCTATCTCTGAAAGCTGATTTAGAAATCTTTCTTGTTTTTGGATCTCTTATAATAAAAGTCTTAAAAGGTTGTGGTTTGTATGTCTGATTCTTTAATTCATAATGTAAAGATACTAAATTCTTAAATAGACTTTTCTCAAAATCAATAACATAAAATTTATTACTTTTCCTTTGCTTGGCTTTCTTGTAAGCAAGATAAAGATTCTCAAAACTATAAATCTCTTTGTAAATATTTTTGTAAGTTTTCATCTTAGAAATCCTAGCATAGCTTGTACTATTCCAACAAGACGCGCATTGTTGTTGAGGTTGTTCCTGTCATTAGCGTCAGACCTGTTGTTGAGCCTGTTGAGGTAGAAAGCGCGAAGATTGATAGCTTATTAACTAAAAAGCACTATTGCTCTGATTTTCAGCAAAAAGCTTACTTATGATTGCAATTGTATTTTATGGCTTTTGCAAGCACTATTAATAAGCGTGTAGTCCAAGCTATTCTGCTAAATCACTTAATCATTAACAGGCTAGGACAAAAAATTTAGTAAGAAAAAGTTTAAATAATTATCTCTGTTCTTTTAATTTTTCTAAAATCTTCTCTTCTAATCCAGAAACTCCTAATTCTTTTAAAACTTTTGAAATTTCTTCAGGAGTGTAATTTTTTTGCGCAGTGCCTTCGGCACCTTCACGTACCCCAACAAGACGCGCATCGTAGTAGTCGTTGAGGGCGTACCAGTCATCAGCGTCAGACCTGCTGACGAGCCCGTTGAGGTAGAAAGCGCGAAGATTTGGAACATCTTGTGCATCTCTTATGTAAAAACCCATTGCAGTATCTTCATTATGTCTATCTTTTACTTGTTTGAAAAATTGTTCTGTGTATTTTTCAAGCAATTCTTTGTCTTGTGCAAGTTCAAGCCATCCTTGATGTTCTAAGACTTGTTCTTGTATTAATCTTTGATTTAAAGGTATGTCTTTTCTTGAGGATTCTTTTGCTGGGATTGCTTCATATTCTTTAGGAGTCAGTTTTATTCCACCATTATGAAGAGGAGTATTTGATGTTATTTTTACTAATTCTTGTGAATATGGGATTATTTTGAATTTATCTTCTAAGTATGCTATTCCTGATGCTGAATCATAATATTCATCAAAAGAAAGATTGTTGTTTAATCTTTCTTGAATTATTTCTGCTATTGTTAATGGTTTATATCCTGCTTTTACTAATTCAGGCATTTGTTCTCTATGGATGCCTTCAAATATCTTAAGTTTTGTTTTTGCCATTTTTAACCCTTTAACCTAGAAATAAGGTAGCTTACCTATTTATAAATCTTTTGGTTTGTTACCACTCTAAAGTATAATCTTAATAGGTGCTAATACTAAATCCTCCTGCTGGAATCAATTGCATTATTTCTTCCTTATTTACTTGAATTTTCTGCTTTTTTAATATATCATAAATTTTTTCAGCTGCTTTTTCCTTGCTTTGCTTGCCTTGATTAATTTTTATGTATGTCCTATCTAGAGCTTTTTCAGGAGAACATTGAATTTTTCCTTGTTTTAATCCTATTGCAAGCATTGGTTTTACTTTTAGTTTTTTTTCAATTTTTCTAACACCATAAGTTCCAATTGCCATGCCTTTTTCTTTGTAGATATTTTCTTTATTAAAAAAATGAATTTCAACAAGTTTTTTTCCTTGTTTCCATTGCTTGCTGAATGATGCACAGAAAATTGCAGCTTCTTTAATACTTTGGTTATCGATTTTTTCTTGTTTTTTAGCTTTAATAATACAGAAAGGACTTCCTCTTGCTGTTGTGTGTAAAATTAAATCTTGGTTTTTTGCTTCTTTAATTATCTCATTATTTTGTTCTGCGCTTTTACCTGCAATAACAAGTAAATTTGATGAGGTAAGAAATTTTCTATAATTCATTTTATATTATAATGCTCTTATTTTTGAACCTTTTGGTGTGTCTTCCATTAAGATTCCTTTTTCTTTTAATTTATCTCTTATTGAATCTGCTTTTGCAAAATCTTTTTTCTTTCTTGCTTTTTCTCTTTCTTTAACAAGTTCTTTAATTTCTTTTGTGATTTTTGCTTTCTTTTCTTCTGGCAAAATATTGAAAAAAGTATTAATTTCATTTAGGAACTTTGTGATTTCTATGGTGTTTTTCTTGCCAATCTTGTTTTTTTCTATCATTCCATTAATTCTCTTGATTAAAGTCATTAGAATTGTGAATGCTTTTGGTGTATCAAAATTATTATCTAATGCCGTAAGTATTTTCTTTTTCTCTTTTCCAATTATGATTTTTAATCCTTTGTCATATTTTCTGGAATCAATTTCATTTAATCTTTCCTGGAAAGATTTTAATCTTTCGTATGCTGCTCTTGTTGTTTCTATTGTTTCTTTTGAATAATTTAATTCTTTTTTGTAATGTGTTTGAATAAACATAATTCTTAATGCTTCTGCAGGGAATTCTTCTAATGCTTTTTTAATTGTAATAAAATTTCCTAATGACTTTGACATTTTTCTACCTTCAACTATTAAATGAGTGGGATGAATCCAGTATTTTACATATGGCTTTTTTCCTGTAATTGCTTCTGCTTGTGCTATTTCTGCTTCATGGTGTGGAAACATTAAATCTATTCCGCCACCATGCAAATCATATTGTTCGCCAAAATAATGCATTGCAATAGCAGTATCTTCAATATGCCATCCAGGACGTCCTTTACCAAATGGAGATTGCCATGCTGGTTCTCCTGGTTTTTGTCTTTTCCACAAACTAAAATCTGCAATATTTCTTTTAGTTAAATCAGGCTCTATTCTATGAACTTTTAATTCATTTAATGGTTGCTTGCTTAAATTACCATAATCCTCAAATTTAGTAATATCATAATAAATACCATTTGGAGTTTCATATGCATATCCTTTTTCAAGAAGAATTTTAACTTGCTTTATTATTTGGGGAATAAAATCTGTTGCTTTTGCATATTTTGTAACTTTTACATGCAATTCTTTCATATCTTCAAAAAAACTTTTAATGTGAATATCTGCAAGTTCTTTTTCTGTTGTTTCTGTTTGCTTTGCTCTTGCTATAAGTTTGTCATCTATATCTGTAATATTCATTAAAAAGAATACTTTGTATTTCTTATATTGTAAATACTTCACTAACATGTCAAAGAAAACATAAGTTCTGGCATGTCCTATGTGAGCATGATCATATACTGTAGGACCACATACAAACATATTTATTTTATTATCTTTTCTTGGCTTTATTTCTTCAAGTTTCTGTGTAAGAGTATTATAGATTTTCATTATCATAAAAGAAAAATGTTATTTATAAAGTTTCAGAAAATGGATTAGAAGAAACCACCAACACCACTTGATTTTACTTCTATGAATATTTGAGTATCAACATAAGAACCTTGGGTACCTGACTTAGTAACTTTTAAAAGATAAACTGCCTCACATCCAATAGTTGTATCATCTGGAATTCTTATTTTAAAAACCCTATAAGCAATTTTTCCAGAACCAATTTGAATATTATTTTCTGTTCCTCCCAAAATTATCCAATTATTGACTTCTTGCATACTTCTTGAGCATTCGTCTGTTTTATCTGTTGCAGTTATTTCATATTTAAAGCTTCCTGGATCTCCATCATTAAATATTCCAAAAGCAATACCAAAAGTTTCGCCTTGCCTTATTGTTGCTGTCTTTCCAGGTAAGTATAGTGCAATTCTTTGTCCCTCTTCACCAAATACTTTATTAATCTCTCCTCTGACAGCATCATTTAATTGATCAACATTATAAGTAGCTCCTGTGAAAATTCTTCTGACAAAAATTAATGCTAGAACAAGTAATACAACAGCTATAACAAGTATAACCATTGTTCCAACACCAAGTTCAATAGCTGCTTTCTTTTTTAAAGGTCTAAGTTTCATTCTGTGTTTTTGATAAACCTTTTTCTAAAAGGTTTCCTCTTTTATCTTGTTTTATACTAAATATTTCTGATTTAAAAAGTTTCTGTTTTATACTTTTTAAAATGGGCTTACCGGGATTCGAACCCGGGACACATGGATCTTCAGTCCATTGCTCTCCCGCTGAGCTATAAGCCCCTGTAATTGCTTGATGAAAGATTAATTTAAAATCTTTCCCTTTCTGCATTTTTTGGCATTTCCTAAATTTTTTAAACCATACAAAACTACCTAAAGCATGTTAAATGAAAAAACTTGGACATTAGAGCAGGAAAAGAAAATAACAGATGAATGGTTCAAGAATGAGCCTTATAAGAAAATACAAGATAAGAAAATATATTCTATAGATACTCCTCCTCCTTATGTTAATACACCTGTTCATGCAGGACAAGCTGTTACTTATTGTTACATGGATTTTTTTGCCAGATATAAGAGGATGAAAGGGTTTTCTGTTTTATTTCCTCTTGGACTTGATAGGAATGGATTGCCAATAGAATTAGCAGCTGAAAAGAAATTTAATATAAGAGCAGAAGAAATTGGAAGAGAAAAATTCCTTAAATATTGTGAAAAAATTTTAGAAGAAGCTTCTGATACAAGCATAAAGACATTTTCAAGATTGGGAATTTCTTTTAATTCTTACAAATTTGGAAATAAAATTGGTGATGCTTATCATACTGATAGTGAAGATTATAGAAAATTAACTCAGGAAACTTTTATTGATTTATGGAATAAAGGACTTGTTTATGAAGAGAAAAAAGTTAGCAATTATTGTCCTGGATGCAAAACAACTATTGCAGATGCAGAAATAACATATGAAGAGAGAGATACTGAATTGCATCATATAAAATTTAAAACACATGAAAAAGATATTATAATTGCGACAACAAGACCAGAATTATTATGTTCGTGTGCTGTAATTCTTTTTAATCCCAATGATAAGAGATACAAAAACTTGCATGGACAGCATGCAATAATTCCTTTGTATGAAAAAGAAGTTCCAATTAAAGCTCATCCTTACGCTAAAGAAGAATTTGGTTCTGGTTTGGTTATGATGTGCTCTTTTGGTGATTTAACTGATATAAGATTTTTCAGAGAAAATGGAATAGAACCAATAATTGCAATAAATG
>JAHJTU010000045.1 GCA_018829485.1 Nanobdellota archaeon
CAGAATTATTGAATATGAATAATAAATAGTAATAATAGCCCTTTTTACTTAGCTTTCTTAAGGTATCAGAAGTATATAAGCTTTTTGATAGAAAGATTAAAAAATTTGAAAAGAGCAGAAAGCATGTGAAAAAATATTTTTATAAACCTTCTTTAATCAATAATAAAATGAAAGTTGGAATATTGTTTTCAGGAGGCAAGGACAGTATGTATGCTGCATTCTTAGCAAAGCAACAAGGCCATACTTTGTCTTGTTTAATCTCTATTCAGTCAGAAAATCCATATAGCTACATGTTCCATACTCCTAGCATTTCACAAGTAAAGAAGCAAGCAGAAAAAATGAAAATTCCCTTGTTTGTAAAGAAAACAAAAGGTGAAAAAGAAAAAGAACTTATTGATTTGGAGAATGTAATTAAAACTGCAATAAATAAATACAAAATACAAGGAATTGTTACAGGTGCAGTTGAATCTGTATATCAATCAAGCAGAATAGAAAAAATCTGCAACAAGCTTAAGATAAAATGTATTAATCCCTTATGGAAAAAGTACCAGAATGAATTACTAAAAGAATTAATTAATCATAAATTTGATGTTATTATTATTGGTGTTGCTGCACAAGGACTAGAAAAAGATTTGCTTGGAAAGAAAATTAACAGGGAATTTATTGAGTTAATGAAAAAAACAAAAGGAATAAATGCAGCTGGAGAAGGAGGCGAATTTGAAACATTTGTTCTTAACTGCCCTTTATTTTCATCTACATTAAAAGTTATAGAAAAGAAGATTATTTCAGAAGGCCAGAATCACAGAATGGAAATAACTGTAAAATAAAAAGACTTCTTTGATTGGGGTGTTGAGAAAGAAATAGAAAGAGGAATTAAGAATTAAGTTTCTCCCACCACAAATATTTATAAAGTGATTTTAGCTATAAAGAGAATAAAAGAGTTATTAAAATGGCACGAAGAAGAGTTAGAAGAACAACAAGAAAATTGGTTGCAAAACCAGTTATGAATGTGAAAAGAGGAAAAGAAATGCCTACTGGTGTTAAGATTATTTCCGTATTGTACTACATTGGTGCAGTGTTGTTGTTGCTTATTGGTTTGCTTGCTTTTGTTGGTATGGGTGCTATGTCAACCATAATGTCAACAATGGGCATGGGAGCATGGGCAGCATTAGGTGCAGGTGTAGCAGTATTTATGGGAATATTCCTGTTAGCATTAGCAGTATTATACTTTTTCATTGGCAGAGGATTATGGTTTGGACAAAACTGGGCAAGAATTGTTGCAGTCATATTTGCAGTAATTGGATTTATTAGTGCATTAACATCCTTATTCGGAGCAGACTTTAGCAGCATTATTTCATTAGTATTAAATGGGATAATTGGATACTACCTATGGTTTAGCAAGGATGTAAAAAGAGTGTTCAAATAAAACTAAAATCCAAAAAACTTCACAAAAAGAATCCAAAAAAAGGCATGACAGAATAGATAGAATTAGTTAAAAAAAGATTCTATCTTTTTTTGTTCAGATTCGAGAATTTCTTTTTCTTTTATTTTAAATATATCAAAAATGTTTTCTATTGCTGGAAATATCTGATTCTTTGTATAGTATTCTATATCATACTCACCTTTCTCATCTGGCAATCTTGCTTTGTCTCTTACTCTGTCCTTGCTTTTTCCTGTATCTGCAACATAATATTGGATAAGCATTCCAACATCAGCTGGAATTCCTCTTTCATGCATTTTTTTTGCAATTGTCACATGTGGTGTTTCTGCTTTATAATCTTGAATTGGCTTCTTGAGCTGAGTTCTAATAATAAGCTTGTCTTTGGAAATTTTCCTTGTTTTTAATTTCTTTATTGTTTCTTGAACATATTTTAATGCATTCTCATACTTGCCTTCTTTAAGAATTAATTCAAGAACTTTATTTTGCACTTCTCTTGCAAGCTTACACCAATCTCTTCTTACTGTTTCAAAACCCCTGATTTTTAATTTGCCTTGCTCATTTATTAATGCATACTTCTTTTTTGCACCAAATTCACCTGTTCTTTTTGTAACCCATATTCCTCTTGTAAAGAAATCCTCTAATTCAAGTTCCATAATTCCTGGAAGTTCATCATTAAGCTTTTTCAGGAATTCAAAAGTTTGTTTTTTTGTTTTATCTTGCAATAAAAATGCAATAGAATCTGTGTCTGAATATATAACCTTAAATCCATTCTTGTTCATTGTATCTATGATTTTCTTTGTAAAGCCCCTTGAAATTGCTGTTGTTGCTGCAGATGCTTCAGGACAATAATATCTTGCTCCAAAAAATCCTTGATAACCATATGATGCATTTGCTAATAATTTGAATGCATTGCTTCTTGCTTTTTTTACTGCATCAGGCTTTTCCTTTAATTCTTGCTTGTATTTTTTTCTTAATCTTATTATTTCCTCAAGTAATTTTGGAAAAACACCTTTTGTTTTTGAGAAATAAACTTTTCCTTGCTTTCCTAAATCAACTTCTAATGCATTTGCTTGTTTTTCTGGTTTATGTTTTAAGAAAGTAGAATATGTGAGATTAAAGGATACAATAATGCTTGGCCAATAACTTGTAAAATCAAATATTGCAAGATTTTCATACAAATCTGCTTCTGGTTGCAAAACAAATGCTCCTTCATATTTTTGTCTTAATCTTCTTTGCTGAATTTCCTCATGTATTGGCCTTTTCTCTGCTATTTCATTAAACCTCTCAAGATTGTGGATTATGTAAGATTCAACTAATCCTGACATGCCTTGCCTTGTTATTACAGCTAAAGGCTCTTTCACAATTCTTGTAAATTCCAACATATCCTGCCACAATTTTTGAAATAAATTGTATGTAAGTATAGAATCATGTAAGTTGTATTCAAAGAATTCTTTCCATTCTTTTTCTTTAAAATTATGCACATTATTATGATCAATATCTTTTTTTCCATCTCCTAAAAGTTCTTTTGCAACATCATCTAATCCCAATGTTTCTGATTGCAAGTACTGAGAATAATATGTTTCAATAACTTTTAATAAATCAACATGGCTTAATCCTGTTATTTTAGAATTAGTTAATTTTCCTTTTGAAAAAACAATTTTTGAATCTGCTATGCCAAATTTTAATTCTATTTTATATTTGTCTGCTCTTGCTCTTATGTATGGCAAATCAAATGAATCTGAGAAATATCCTGTTATTATATCTGGCTGTAGTTCATTTATGTAATCTTGGAATTTTTCTAGCATTTCTTTTTCATCTTTAACAAATTCAACAAAATCCTGGCTTGTTTTGGTTTTTTTCCATGTCAAGACTTTGCGGAATTTTTCAGAAACTAAAGAAATCATATATATTCTTCCTCTGCCAATTTCAAATTCTTCTGATTCTATGTCAAATGCCAATAC
>JAHJTU010000046.1 GCA_018829485.1 Nanobdellota archaeon
AAAATCTTTTATATGTATTCCCTTAAGTAAGAATAAGAATATAAAGTAAACAATAGCAGCTAAAAAGATTTCTAAAAATCCAATCCATATTGTTTTTGTTGGAATAATTGCCATAATAAATATCAAAAATATAGACATTCCTATACTTGCAATTAAGGGCTTATAAATAGAAGAAAAATCTGGTTTAACTTTGAATTGTTTTGATGCTGCAAAAGCAAGTGCAAATCCATAAAAGTACCTACTAATGAATGTGGCAATAGCTGCTCCCAACATTCCCAAATCAATCCTAATTCCAGCAAAGAACTTTATTAAGAAATAATTCAATATGATATTTATGATTGCTGCAATAGCAACAAGTTTTGTTGGAACTTCTGGTTTTTCTTTGGCTTGAAATAATGTTGCAAAATAAGAGAAAAGGGCCATGTCAATAACAATAAATGCTAGAATATACAAAGGCAAGGTGGCTGCTAAATATTCTTCTCCAAATAAGATTTTGATGAATGGTTTAGAAATTAATGCTAATCCAAAAGCCATTGGAAATGCTAGTATAGACACAAAATTAAATAATTTTTTGAATGTGTTTTTTAATTTTATTCCCTTTAATTGTGTAAAAAATGGGAACAATACTAAATGGAATGCCATTAAACTTCCAACAGAAGTTGCCATCATGTAAGCTACTCTATAAAAACCAACATATTTTACAGGCAACATAACTCCAAGCATTAATGAATCAATATAAGTAAAGAAAACTCCTGGAAGAATTCCAATCATTAAAAGAAGAGTAAATCTCAAAACTCTTTTTTTATCAATTTCTATTGTTTTTCCTTTTAACAAGAAAGAGTGTTCTTTTTTCAAATAATAAAAAGATACTATTAATGCCAATAATGAAGAAAAAGCAAGTATTGCAAAAATTCCTGCTACTTTAAATTGCCATGCCAATAATCCAATACAAATAGGAACTAAAATAATTCTGCTGGGTTGCAAGACTAATTCTCTAACTGTGAAATATTTTACTGTTTTAGTTGCAAAAAAAGTAAATGTAATGAAATCAAGTATAGAACCTATGAAAAGATATAATGCTGAGAATTGCAATGGTAAAATTAATTCTGGATTCTTGAATATATAAATTGAGATTATTTTTGAAAGTAAAAATAATGCTAATGAAAAAATCAAGACAGATAATATCTTTACTTTAAACAAATACTTGAAGTAACTTCTTGCAAGAGTTTTGTTTTTTTGTCCTAGAGAATCAGATACATATCTAACAAGTGTTTGAGCTAAACCAAGATCAGCAAATGTGAAAATTAGAAGCATAATTGCTAATGCAAGACTATAAACTCCAAATAATTCTGGGGCAAGAAGTCTAGCAACAATTATTGTAAATATTAATCCACCAATCCTATTGATAATAGTAGATATAAGATTTTGTAAACTATTTCCTAAAATTTGCTTTGCTGTATTCATCCTTGGCAAAATTAAACAAAATTTAAAAAGCTTGTGAATGTAATATAAAAATGGAAAACTTTAAACCAAGATATTATTTTTCAGAAAAAGCAATAAGCAAGTATAAAGAGATTTTTGAAGTTGAATATGTTTGGCAGGCTATTGGAAAAATAAGTAATTATTTGGAAAAGGCACTTGAAAATAAAGATGTAGAAAAAGGAGAAAATACAATTATTGAGCAAGGGGCTGTAATTAAAGGTCCTGTGATTATAGGAAATAATTGCAAGATTATGGCTAATTCTTATATTCAAGGACCAGCAATAATAGGCAATAATACAGAAATAAGACCCGGAACTTACATAAGGGGCAATGTTATTATAGGAGATTACTGTGAAATACGTTCTGAATTAAAAAATGCTATTATGATGGATAAAAGTCATGCTGCACATTTGAGCTATATTGGTGATAGTATTGTTGGAGAAAGAAGCAATCTTGGTGCTGGAACAATACTTTCAAATTTATCATTAAGCGAAAAACCAATTATTTTGAAAATACAAGATAAAGAAATTGATACTGGAATGAAGAAGTTTGGTGCTATTTTAGGAGAGGATGTTCATGCTGGAAGCAATGTATTAACAAATCCAGGAACATTGGTTGGGAAAAATTCTTTTATTTATCCAAATGCTGTTGTTAGAAAGGGTTTCTATAATTCTAATTCAATAATTAAATTAAAACAAGACATAGAGATTGTGGAAAAAGAATAAAATTAATTTTAATCTCTAATTAATTTTCTTATTATTTCTGAGAATGCTGGTCTAGTTATAAAGACTCCTGCTGTTATTCCTATAATTGTTGTTATTGCAAATCCTTTAAGTAATCCTGCTCCTGCCCATGCTAAAGGTAACATTGCAACAGTAACAGTTCCGTAAGCACCAAGAATTATGAAAAAAGCTCTTTTCATTCTTTCTTTCCATCCATAAGACTTACTAAATCTTATTTCATCCAAAATAACAATTTGATCATCAACACCAGTTCCAATTGCACCAATAATTCCTGCAATGCTTGCCAAATCAAGATTCCATTTAATTAAAGAAGCAACTCCCAAAATAATAATAATTTCTGAAACTAATGTTATCAAAATAGGCAATACTATTTTCATAGTTCTATATCTAATAAAAATAAATAATGAAATAGCTAAGAATGCAACTAATGCTGTAATTAAAATATTCTTAGTTAGCTTTTCTCCAAAAGCACTTGAAATTGTATCAAGTTTTTCTATTTCTAATTTGAAGGGTAAGCTTCCTGTTATTAATATTGTCTGCAATCTGTTCATGTTTGCTAATGTATTTTCAATTGCTTCTTCTCTTGTTGCACCTTCTCCAGAGCCACTTACACTAACTTGTGTTGTTACAAGTCCTTTCAAACCTTCTGAGATATACAAAGAATCAACAAGTTTATCATCAACTAAT
>JAHJTU010000047.1 GCA_018829485.1 Nanobdellota archaeon
TATTGTTCTTATTATTCTCTCTAATAATTCTTGAGAAGGACTGCTTATTCTTATTTCTTTATCTTCTTTTTCTTGTTCCTGTGCTTCCATGTCCCTTAGCCTAAAAAGAACATAGTCAGAAAAACATATAAATCTTTTCTTTATTATGCCTTCTCATACTCTAAACCAATATCTTCAAGAATTTTCAAAAGCTTTTCTTTATTTCCTGCAAGTCCTTTCCAATCCTAACACGAAAAACTATTTAAACACTAAAGCATAACTAAGAATATGAGACAAGAATTAGTAACAATACCAAAACAAAAATTTGAACAAATGAAACAAGAACTTGAAGTATTGAGAAATTCTAAATTATATAAAAGATTACTTGAATTTGAAAAGAATTTAGGTGAAGGGAAAAGATTTACAAGACAAGATTTAGGATTCTAATTCTAAGGTTTTATATTTAATTTTCTTAATGGTTTTCTTTTGTTTTTTCAAACTAGTCTTCATTTCATACTCAAAAATATAAGCTTCTTTTTTACTCTCTAAAATCTTATAGTATGCTCTTATTGGTGGGTGCTTCATTTTAATTTCATATATCTGTAGTTTTGTATCTAAAAGTTTTCCTGCACGTGGACCCAATATCTCAATTTTATCTAGAATTTTAGAAATAATCTTTCTCAAATGTGCCTCTTTTCCAAGTTTTTTTAATTGATTTAATATAACCTTATCAAATACAAGAGTATAACTTTCCATTAACTATTTATCAAAATAAAGTATATAAAATTTATCTATGCTTTTTCCCAAGGCAACCCAACATCCTCCAATATTTTCAAAAGCTTTTCTTTATTTCCTGCAAGTCCTTTCCAATCAATCAAAGCAAGTGATACTTTTTCTTGTGTTTTTTCTATTGCATGCTTTACCATATCTTCTGTTAAAGTAGAAAGTGCATACTTAGGACATATGTGAGCAAATGCATACTTGTCTTCTAACATATGTTTATTAAAAGACTGGCAATAATGTCCTCCTCCAAATGCTAATGCAGTTTGCCATTTCTGCTTTTTGCCTTTCTTTTGCTCTTGCTTTGTTTCTTTTTTATGCAATTCAAATTTCTTAGATGCTTCATTAATTGTTTTTGCTATAACTTTTACTGCATTCATATCTTGCCATTCTTTTTCACTTGAACCAATTTCAATAAATAAATGCGGTTTGTTAATGTAAGGACCATGATGTGTTGCTTCTAATGTTATTTCATACTCTTGCAAATTTGCTTCCTGTGATTGCTTATTGAGTTCTAAAAAGAAAGTTTTGAGCAAATGAGATGATGCCATGCTAAGTTTTTTTGCTTTGCCACCATATTCAGCCTTATTCCAATTACCAGTAACATGCACGCATAATGTTTTCCTTGATTCTGTTGATTTATGGGTAGAAGCATATACTAAATAATCAGTATCTAAATGATTAGCATCAATATACAGGATTTCCTTGTCTGAGAAAAAGAACTTAGTTTCTGGCTTAAGCTTTTTTAGTTCCTTATAGATATTCATTGATGCTGGATTTATCTTACTTATTATAACGTACATAATAAGATTTTTATACTTGAATTTAAATTACTTTCTATGGTACTTGAGATTTTTGATAAAATCCTTATTACATTACTAGCCTTCTCTGGCTATGCAGTAGGCAATATCTTAGTTAATCTTGCTCATGAAGAAATCAAATCAGGAAAAATTTATTTCTTTTTATTAAGGAATATTATGGCAGTATTTATCATTTTTTCACTAGTATTTAATTATAGAATGCTTATTTATTTGTTAATTCCAGCTGCTTTAATTCTTATACTTTTAATATTCAGCTATAAAAGAACTAATATTGGCAGAGAACAAGGAATGCATTTTGTTATGCTTGGTGCATTGATTACTGTGTTTTTTACAAATAATCAAGAATTTGTTTTCCTTATTGTTAGCTTGATATTTATTTATTCACTTGCTTCTGTTGCATTATTAAGTAGTTTGAAAAAGCACAAAAAAGACTAAGATGTAAAATGTTGTATTTAATAGGATTAGGACTTGATAAGAATGATATTAGTGTAAAGGCACTTTCTTTAATTAAGAAATGCAAGCAAGTTTATCTTGAATATTATACTAGTGATTTTCCTTATTCTGTTAAAGAACTTGAGAAAATACTTGGAAAGAAAATAACAACAGTTGACAGGGATTTTGTTGAAGAAGCTGAAACTCTTGTTCTTAAAGCAAAAAGTAAAAATGTGGCATTACTTGTTTATGGAGATCCTTTAATTGCAACAACACATACTGCTTTATTACAAGAAGCTAAGAAGATGAAAGTAAAAACAGAAATTGTACATAATATTTCTGTGTTAAATGCAATAACAGATACTGGTTTAGAAGCATATAAGTTTGGCAAGATTACTAGCATTCCTAAATATACTAAGAATTTCAAGCCCACATCTTTTATTAATGTGTATAAAGAAAATCAGAAAATAAATGCTCATACTTTGTTTTTGATTGATATTGGCATGGAATTGAATGAAGCTGTTTCACAGTTAGGACTTGCAAAGAATACTAAAATTATTGCATGTTCTTGCTTAGGAACTTCAAAGCAAAAGATTATTTATGCTGATGCTGAAAAACTTTCTAGAAAGAAAATGCAAAAGCCTTTTTGCATTATTATCCCAGCAAAATTGCATTTTGCTGAAAGTGAGTTTTTAAAAAGATATGAATAAGAAAAAGATAAAATTTAAATATTATCATTATTTTATTACATTATGGAAATTACAATGAAACATTTACATAAAGATGTATTGGAAATAAGAAAAGAACTTTCTGTTATAAAGAATATTCTCTTTGAAAATTATGAATTAAGTGATAAAGCTAAAGCAGAATTAGCAGAAGCAAGAAAAACCCCAAGATTAAAGTACATAAGTCATGAAGAGGTTAAAAAAAGGGTTTTAGAATGAGTTTTAAAATAGAATGGAATCCTAAGGCATATAAAGATTTCTTAAAATTACCTAAAGCCTTTCAAATTAGGGTTGTTAAAAAACTTGATTTTGTTAAAGAAAACCCATTTAGATATCTTGAACATTATGAAGCCAAAAAGCTCTATAAGTTAAGGGTTGGTGATTACAGGGCTTTAATTGATTTAGATTTAAAAGAAAAAATATTATTAATTCAAGTTTTTGATCATAGAAAAAGAATTTATAAATATTAGAAAATGGAA
>JAHJTU010000048.1 GCA_018829485.1 Nanobdellota archaeon
AGAAAGAAAAAAGCAAGCCAAGAGAATTGTTAGGAAAGTAAGTAAAGAAGATGCTGAAAGATATTCTAAATTGCCAAGAAAAGAAGCTGAGACAAATGTAAAGAGACTTTCTGACGGAATTATTTATGAGATTTCTATGCCAGATGTTTCAGATATTAAAGATATTTTTATCAACAAGTTGCATAATAGTATTGAAGTAAAAGCATTTGGAAAAGACACTGCTTATCTCAAGTTAATTCCAGTTGATTTGGATATTAAAAGATCTTATTTCAAAGATGGAAAGCTTATTCTTGAATTAAAGGAATAATTCTTGTTTTTCCCCCTTGTGGAATTTTTCGATTTTTACAAAAGATTTATAAACTCTTTTTATGCTTGTAAATAACCAATTAGGTAAAAATGGAAGAAGATTCATCGCATCGGATTGAAGGAAAGAGAACAATTAGAGAAAACCTTGCAATAAGAAATGTAGAAAATGGTATTAGAAAATATACTCAAGAAAGCAAGACCATATTTGATAACATGTGCTCTTTCTATTCTACCTCAAGTTACTTTATCTCAAATTAGTTATTCTGCTTCACAAGATTCGATTTCTATTTCTACATCTATAAAGCAAGAAACAGAAACAAGCAGCAGTCAGCAGACAATAGAGTCAAGAGTACAGGAACAAGAATCACAAACACAAGAACAAATACCTAAAAAAATAAATGTGAATTATACAAGTTTAGTAGATAGTCTTAATACAATTGACTATAAGAATGATTCAACAAAAGCAAGATTTGTTTTATCTATGAACAATCTAAAGAAGTATGATTTAGAGTCATTAATTAATGAATATTGTGATAAATTTGGTGTAAAAGAAGAAGATGCAATTCCTTTTTTTATTATAGAATCAAATATGAATCCAAATGTTAGAACAAATGGTGGCTGTGCTGGAATAGGACAAACAAGCAGGGCTGCTGTAAGTTCTGTTAACAAATTCTATGGAACAAAGTTTGTATATAAAGGAAGTAAAAAAGACCAAGTTGGAGCTGCTGTTGGTTATTTTGCAAAAACACTTATTTGCCTTGCAGCTGAGCATCCTGAAATTAAGAAAGAGGATTTGTTAAAACTCTCGTACTTTTATTACAATGCTGGTGGTGCTCCTGTAAATCTTGCAATTAAAAGAATGCAAAGAAATGGCAAGGAAATAACATGGGATAATATTGAGCAGGAATTAAGTACACAATTATTAAGAGATAGTGCTTCTTTATACAGGGGCATGGGAAATGGAGCATTAAAACAGAAAATCTATATTATTAAAGAATATATTAAAAATTCAGAGATTTACAAAGATTATTTGAATCAGTTATCTGGAAGGAGTTCTGTTTCAGAAAAACCAGAGATTTATTTTTGATTTATTTAACAAAGTAACTTAATGCTTCTTGTATTGTTGCAACTTCTATTACTTTTATTCCAACTAAATCTTCTATACTTACTTCAACTGGGATTTTGTCTATTGTGCATATTTCTCTGTAATTCTTTGTCTCGCATTTTCTTTGGGTTTCATATGATATTTCTTTAGATTGCTCTTCTGGAACAAGAAAAATACTAGCTCCAATTTGTTTTGCAGCTAATGCTTTTGCTGAAATACTTGAAACATCTCCTATTCCACCATTACTAAGAATGCTTCCTGTTATCATTACATCTTCCTCGAGTTTTAAATTTTGCAAAGCAGCAATTGTTGCAATTGTTAATGCAGCTCCAGCACTTGGACCTCCAATACTGTCTGCTTCTGCATAAATATCATAAATTAAATCATAATCATTCAAATTTAATCCAGTATAGTCAGAAGCAACTTTTTTTGCAATAAGAATGCTTTCTTGTGTGTCAGTAAAAAAATACAAACTTCCTATATCAATTAATGTTTTTCCTGTTCCTTTTTCAGCTTCTACTGAAAGCACTACAGAAACACCATTTCCTTTTCTGTCAATTGCTGGAACATTTAATAGTACAGCACTTTCACTTATTTGTTTTTCATTTGTTTGTATTTGTTGTGTTTCTGTATTGGTATTTGCGTGTGTGTTTGTATTTTTGTTTGAATTTGTTTGTAAAGGAAATACTGATAAGAAAAACACAGACAAGAAAAGTATGAAAAGAATTATTGTAGCAGTAAATAAGATAGTATTTTCCTTTCTTAGTTTTTGTATTTCTTTTTTCATTTCCCCTAAAATAAAATTATATCAAGAATTTTCCATTCTTTTGAATGAGTTTGCCATCTGCGAAAAGTTTGCCGTCTTTTCTCATGTC
>JAHJTU010000049.1 GCA_018829485.1 Nanobdellota archaeon
ACTTGATTTTGTGCTTGTCGCATTGTGCTTCCTGTTCCACAAACAATTAGTACAACTCCAGATGTTCCTGTAACCACCCATTCATCATTTACTTTTTTTACATCTTCTATATGAACTCCTTCTGTTGGTCTTTTAAAGAAAATAACAGAATCTTTGGATTTAACTTGGAATGTTTCATTATCATTAAATGGAAATGGTGGAACAACAATTCTTACTCCTATTTGGAATCCACTTTTTGATTTGAATTTATTTAATTCTCCTGTTGCTATTCCATAAAGGAATTCTCCCATTGGTATATTCATTCCTTCTTGTTGTATGCTTATTGTAGGATAACCAAATCTTGTTGTAAATTCTAAAGGATAAATACCATTACTATTAACAATACAATTCAAGTCCAAGTAACCAACATATTTTTCTTGAGCAAATGTTTCTTCCATTTTTTTCAGAGTTTGATTGAACATCTTATTTGGACCACTAAAGAAAGCTGCTGTTCCCATTTCTCCTGTTGATGGTCCTAAATTTCCGGGAAATAATTTTTTATGTTCAAAATTAACATGTATTGGATAAACAAATTCCTTGCCATTAAAAAAAGCACCAACAGCAACTTCTACTCCTGTAATCTTTTTCTGTAATTGGAATACTGGAATTTTTTTTGCCCATGCCTTATGATAATCACTTAATACTTGTATAACATCTTTTCCATCATCTTCTTCTCCAATAAATAACAATCCTTTGATATTTTGTGCTTCTCCACTTGGCTTTATTACATATTTTCCAGGATTTTCTTCTACAAATTTAATTGCCTCTTCAAAAGAAGTAAACTCTCTGTAAGGAATTGTGTTAATACCATGCCTTTTCAATTCTTCTTGTCCAAAACTCCTGTCATCTTCTAATTTATCTGTATAAGGAGTTCCACCAACAACAGCTTTTCCTTTGTCTCTTAGCTCTTTTGCTATTTTTCCCTGTCCTAAAACATCATCAAAGACAATTACATCTGCCCATTTGACTTCTTTTTCCCAATCATCAACCATGCTAATAAATCCCTCTCCAACTTCTTTTTCAATTACTTCTTTAGTATAATATTTTACTTTATGCCCCTCTTTAACAAGTTGCCATGCTAAATCTACACTTAGTGCATCAAGAGAAATAAATAAGAATTTCTTTGTTCCTAGAGTATTGTTATTCATCTGCTTATTATATTTATTAAAATTTATGAAATAAAAAAGTGTTTTTTGTTTTTAATCTTTTCTGTTTTTATTCTTTTGTTATTATTTATTATTTGGATATGTTAATTTGACTGCTTGCTGGCATGTTTCTTTTAATGTTGAATAAAACTTCATTTCTGGACTAATAGCAAAATAATTTCTTTTAATCACATCAAAACCATCAAAATCTTCTTCTCCACCAATTACTAACTTTATATTTTTATTATAGATTAATCTTCCTCTTAATTCACCTAATTCGCCTAGAGTATCTCTTGCATATGCTTTGTTGCAATTTTCTTTTTGTTTTGGAAGCCAAAATAATATAACTCCTTTTTTTAATGATAAATCTAAATAATATCTTTCCCAATCTAATTGTGTAGAAAACTTATTTTCACTACCTTTTAATTTATTATTTAAATATTCTTCTCTAATTTCTTTGCTTGGAGAAATAATATAAATATTTGGATCTTGAGAATGAATTAATTCAATTGCTTTATCTTGCCATAATGGAGCTCCTTTTATTGGTCCAGCTAAAAATATTAAAGCATCATCTATATTTTCAATATAAGTTTTAGGTAAAATTAATTTCCCCATACTTTTAACTAGTTTTTATTCTTTAAATAATTTCTGAGAATTAATTCCTTTTTCTTTGCATAATGAAATGAATTTGTCAGCATCATCTTCTGTTCCTATGATGCTTGCATAGTGCATTGGAATTGCTAATTTTGTTTTTATTTTTTCAGCTGCTTGTGCTGCTTCTTCTGCATTCATTGTATATTTTCCTGAAACTGGAAGCAATGCAATATCCACATTCAAGTTTTCCATCTCGGGAATTAAATCAGTGTCTCCTGCATGATATATTCTCTTGCCTTGAATTTTTATTATGTAACCAAGCCATTCCTGCTCTTTTGAATGAAATTCTTTTCCAATATTATATGCTGGTATTGCTTGTATTTCAAAAGAATCAAATGCTTTTTTTTCTCCTAATGAGATTATTTGCATATCTATTTTATTATTTAATCTGAGAATTTTACTTTGGCAATCTGCCTGCATAATTATTTTTGTTCCATCTTTTACAATTTTCTGCAAATCTTCTAAACTGCAATGATCATAATGTGGATGTGTTATAAGAATGTAATCTGCATCATGATATTCTTTTTTTATTTGAAAAGGGTCAATGTATATTTTACTTGTTTTAGAAATTATTTTTATTGCACTATGCCCAAGCCATTTAATTTCTAATCCATCTATATTCATTTTCTAGAATCTCTTTTGTTTTATTTTCTTTTTTTAGAAAACACACTATAAAAAGTTATCGAAAATTTTCTCATGGAGAATATCTTGTCATTGTTCTTGGAAAAGCAATTGCATCTTTTATATTATCTAAACCACATATCCATTTTATGAATCTTTCAATTCCTAAACCAAATCCTGCATGTGGTATTGCTCCATAATGCAAAGGTTCCATATAGAATTCATAATCTTCTATTTTTTCTTTCCAGAATTTAAGGCTTTTCTTTATTTCTTCTATGCTTATATCTCTTTCACTTCCACCAATTAATTCTCCATTTCCTTCTGGCAATAAACAATCAAAGCATTCTGCTGTTTTTCTGTTTTTTTTACTTCTTGGTTTGTAGAATGCCATACAGTCTTTAGGGTAATTTGTAACAAAAATTGGTGTGTCATAAAGTTCCATGATTTTTTCTTCTTCTATTGTTCTCAAGTCTTTTCCCCATTTTATGTTTATTTTTTTCTTGTCTTTTAAAAGTTTTAGGGCATTAGCATATGTTATTCTTGGGAATTTCTTTTTTGTGCTTGGTTCAAGTTTGTTTATATCTCTTCCAAGAATTGCAAGTTCTTTTTTATTTTCTTTCAAAACTTTTGTTATTACATATTTTACTAGATTTTCTGCAATATCTATTAATTCATCAAGATTTGTCCATGCCACTTCTGCTTCTGCATGCCAGTATTCTGTTAAGTGCCTGCTTGTTTTACTTTCTTCTGCTCTGAATGATGGTGCTATTGTATATATTTTTTCTAATGCATAAATTGCTGCTTCTGCATAAAATTGCCATGTTTGTGTTAAGAATACTTTTTTGCCAAAATAATCTACTGTGAATTTTGTTGGTCCAGATTCTGCTGCACCAGATGTTATTATTGGGCTTTGGAATTCATAAAATTCTTTGCTTCTGAAATATTCATGTATTGCACCAAAAACAGTTGATCTTATTTTGAGGATTGCCTGCATTCTTCTGCTTCTAATCCATAAATGTCTTTTATCTAATAACAATTCTTGGCTTTGGTCTTTGCCTATTGGAAAATCTTCTGCATAACTTATTATTTCAAATTCCTCAACTTGTATTTCATATCCTGTTACTGCTCTTTTATCTTGTTTTATTGTTCCTTTAATTTTTATGCTGCTTTCAATTAAGATTTTGTCAATTGCATTCCATTGTTTCTTAAATTTTTCTTGTGAGAATACACATTGGATAATATCTGATGTGTCTCTGAGAATTATGAAGATTTTGTCTTTTCCTTTTCTTATTCTATATACCCAACCCCTTAATGATACTTTTCCTTTTCCTTGTTTTAATGCTTTTTGTATGCTTATGAATTCTTGTTTCATTTTTTTATTTTCTATCCATTTTTTCTATAATTTTCTGTAATCTTATTTTTATTTTATCAAATTTTTTTATAGAGTCTTTAACTAGCCTTATTTCATTTTCTTCATTATATGGAAGAAGTTCAATTTTCCAAGCATCTATTTTTAGTTCTCCCAATTCTGAATAAATCTCTTTTAAAACTTGTTTTTCCTCTTCTTTTAAATTATTAATTATTTCAAACATTAGTACAGTTGCTCTTTGAGGATTCATAAAACCTTCTAACCAGGAAAGAATATTGCCAACCCTTATATCAATGAGAAGTCTTAAACGTCTTGCAAGAAATTCAGTATCAAGTGTTTGAATTGACTCTAAATTAAATTCTGTATTGAATTTTTCAAATTTTGGCAATTCGTATTTTTTTCTTAGTACTTCATAATCTTCTTTTAGTTTTTTGAGATTTTCTATTTTTTCCATTTTTTTATTTTAAGGTGTAATTCTTTCCCTGTCTCTTGGGAATAGGCAAGCTTCTCTGATGTTGTCAAGTTTAAGCATTGCCATTGTTAATCTTTCTAATCCTATGCTCCAACCACCATGCATTGGAGCTCCATATTTGAATGAGTCTATGTACCATTTGAAATCTTTTGGATTTAAATTCTTGATTCTGAGTTGCTTTTCAAGTATTTCAGGAATATGGATTCTTTGTCCTCCTGAACATATTTCTATTCCACCATAAAGAGCATCAAATCCTCCTGATGTTTTTTCTTTGTTGTCTTTTGGCCATATGTAGAATGGTTTTAATGTTTGAGGCCAATCATGTATGAAAACAATTCCTTTGTATAATTCGCAAAGTTTTTTCTCAGATTCTGTTTCTAAATCATCACCATATTTTATTTTTATTTTATGCTTTTGCAAAATTTCAATTGCTTCTTTGTATGTCATGTATTTTGCTTTTGGTACTTCTAACTTTATTCCTAGTAAATCAAGTTCTTTTTTATTTTCCTTAATTACTTGCTTGACTATATGTATAACAACTTGTTCCATGTATTTCATAACAACAAATTCATCTGCAAATGCAACTTCAATATCTAATTGCCTTATTTCATTTAAGTGTCTTATTGTATTATGCTTTTCAGCTCTCCATACAGGCAAAGTTAGGAATACTTTTTCCAAGCTTATTGCAGCTAATTGTTTGTATAATTGCGGGCTTTGTGCTAAGTATGCTTTTTTTTCAAAATATTGCAATGGAAATAATTCTGTTCCACCTTCACTTGCTGATGCTATAATTCCTGGTGTTTGTATTTCAATAAATCCTTGTTTGTAGAAAAATTCTCTGAAAGAATTAGCAATTGTTGACTGAATCTTGAATATTGCTTGTATTTTTGGTTTTCTAATATCTAAGCTTCTGTGATCAAGTCTTTTGCTTAATCCAGCTTGTACTTTTTCATTAACTTGAATTGGAAGTTCTTCTGCTTTGTTAAGTATTATTAAGTTTGTTACTTCTAGTTCAACTCCTTTTATTGCAATTTCACTTTTGATTTGTGCTTTATTGATTTTTCCTTCTACTTGTATTACTGTTTCTAATGTTAATTTAGAAAAATCTGGAAAGAATTTTTTGTCTTTTATTACACATTGGATTATTCCTGTAATATCTCTTAATTGTAAGAATTTGATATTTGCCAAGTCTCTTAATTCATGAATCCAGCCTCTTATTGTTACTTTACCGCTTTTTTTTGCTGCTTCATGGATTGATAAGGATTCCATACATTCTTGAGAAAAAGCAAATTTAAAAAGTTTTGTTATTAGATGAAACTGCTTATTTTATGTCTTAGTTCTTCGTGAATAAGCCACAATACAAGCAAAATAGCATCTATTCCAGCAATAATTGACATTCCAAGTGTTGTTACAGGAATTAAATTCAATCCAACTAATTTAGTATTAAATGGATAAAGAGGCATAATATAACCCATAAGTATTGAATCTAAAAGCAAGTGGATAAGAGTTCCTAATGCAATCATGTAAAAAATAATATTTAATTTTAGTTTATGCTTTGCAAGGAAATGATTATGTGTTTTTGTTGTTATGAATGCAAGTAATAAGAAAATTATTGGAACAAATAAAGTATGGCTGAATGTTCTATGAACTTCTAATAAAGTATAACCAAAATTTTGAAGAATCCACCAAATTGGAACATCAATATCAGGAAGCAAGCCTGCAATTCCTGCAATTAATACATAATGAAGGGGAAATTTGTTTTTATCAACAAAGTATGCTCTTATAATACTTACTATAATTATTGGCACAAGTATGTGTGTTACTGCATATGGCATTCTTTTTCCTCTTTTTACAACCCCATAACAATCTCAGCAATGATTTTACCATCTGCTTTGCCTTTGAGTTTTTGCATTGCTGCACCCATTAATGCTTTGCTATTGTTCTTGATTTGGGGATTATTTTTGAGAATGCTTTTGATTGTGTTTTCTATTTCTGTTTTGCTTAATGCTTTGTAACTTGTTATTGCTTTTTCTGGTTTCATACCCTTTGCAATATCTGTAAGAATATATTCTATTGCATCTTTTGTGATTTTATTTTGCTGGAATGCTTCTAATACTTGCTTGTAATCTCCTACTTTGAGATTTTCTGTTGATACTTTATAATGAGCTTTAATGTTTTTTGTTGTTAATGTTATTGTTTTTGCAATTAATCCTGCATTTGCTTTTGTTTTAAGAAGCTCATTAAATAATGCTAGCTGATTTTCTTTTACTATTTGCTGTGCTATTTCCTTGTTTATGCCAAGTTTTTCAAGTTCATCTCTATGTTCTTGTCTAAGTTTTGGTAATTTGGATTTTACTTCATTGATTAGTTCTCTTGTTATGTGAATTAAAGGTAAATCTGTTTCAGGATACATTCTTGCTTTTCCTGGTAATGGTCTAAGAAATTCTGTTTTTCCTGTTTCTAATACTTTTCTTACTTCTGGCTCAAGTTTTTTTGTTTTTTGCTGTCTTTCAATTTCATTTTCAATTATTTTTGACATTAATCTTAAATCCTGCACTCCTTTAATTTCAATTCTTGTTCCACTCTTGATGCTAACATTAACATCCTGCCTTATTGTGCCTATTCCTCTTTTAACATTACATGCTCTTAAGATTTCTCCTAATTGGAATGCAACTTCTTTTGCTTGTTCTGGATTTCTGATTTCTGGTTCTGTTGTTATTTCTATTAATGGAATTCCTAATCTGTCAAGCCTATATGTAACTTGGTTTTTTTCTTTACTTATTATTCTTGCAGCATCTTCTTCTAATGCAATACTTGTTATTCCTACTTTTCCTTCTTGTGTTTCTATATAACCATCTTGTGCTATAAGCAATGTTCTTTGAAATCCTGATGTATTGCTTCCATCTACTACTGTTTTTCTCATAACTTGGGTTGTTGGAAGGATTTTTGCATTAAGTAATAAGGAAATTTGTATTGCAATTTTTAATGCATCTTCATTTAATTCATGTGGTGGCTCTTCATCTAATTCTATTAAGCATGTTGTGTCAGAGTATGCTTCATATATGAATTTCCTTTTTCTTTCCTGTTCATATTCTGCTGCAATATCTATTTTACCTTCTTCTCCTGCTACTGCATGCTGATATCTTTCTCTTATTACATCTGGCTTATCATCTCTTAATTCTGAAGGACAATCACAGAAAAGCTTGTGAGTATTAAGCTGCTGATGAATTTCCAATCCTGCTTTTAATCCTATTTTTTCATAGTCTTTGCCTTGTGCTTTCTCTTCTTGTGTTTCATGCTTGGCTTCTTGTGTTTTTGCCTTGTGTTTGCCTTTTGACATTTTGCTCTTTTCTTATTAATTAACATAGATTTGGGTTTATTAAAAGATTTCTAATTCTTGGCTTTGCTTGGCTTTGGGCTTTTTGTTGTTTTAAAGAAAATTATATAAGTTTTTGGGTGTTGTGTGTTTTATGGGAAAAGAACAAGGAAAGCTTCCAAAAGACTTTGATATGGAACAATTTGGAAGGGATTTAGCAAAGTTGGCAGAAGAAGAGAAAGAGAAGTGGGATAAGATAAAAGCTGATTCTAAGCATCTTTGTGATTTGGTTGTTACTGAGAGTTTTTATGTTAGGGAAGTTCTTGCTGTAACTAAGTCAAATTATTCTACATTTAGTCATGAAGTCAAACCTGGAATTAGAGGCTCATTTAGGGGTGGAGAATATTCTTCTGAATTAGTTTTGAAAGTAAAACCAGAGTCTAAGGATTCTATTGTAAGGACTTTATCTTTTAGAGGTATTTCAACTGTTTCAGGTGGAGACCATATTATTGCTAAAATACCAAGATATGAAGAAATAACTTCAAAGATAATTTATGGTGGAAGTGGACGTTTTGAATATAATTATCGTGATGTTTACTATTTACCAAGAGAATTTAGAAAAGATGAAAATGTAATTGAAATAAGTATTCTTGATGATAAAGATAAAGTTTCTAGAACTGATAGAGCTGTTGATTATTCTA
>JAHJTU010000050.1 GCA_018829485.1 Nanobdellota archaeon
GCTACTTACCCACAACCATTTGTTTCATCTGCTGGAGTAGCAGATGTTGCTGTGATTGTTGGTTCTGGTGCTGCTGCAGAAGATATAATTGCATCTAATGACATTGTTGCATCTTTAGTTGTTCCAACAGGAAGTGGAACTTCTACAACTGTTTCAGGTGGAGAAGTCAAAGATATTCCACTAAACACTGCATTAAACGATGGTACCCAAGGATGGGGAGCTTCTCTTGATGACAGTGAAGTAGAAAGTCTTTTTGATGGTGAAATAAATATCCAGATTGAAGATGTAAGTGATGACTACAATGTACATGAAGAAATAGAATTAGGTAGTGGTATTGTTGTAGAAACAGGACTTACAGCAACAAGTCCATCAGAAGAATTCAAAGATGTGGTTTTCTTAGAAGTTGCAGAAGATTCTGTAAAGTATAGATATGTTTTCGATGAAAACCTGAAAGCAGGAAACTATTTAGCAAATGCTTCTACTGATGATCCAGTAAAGTTAGATATACTTGGAAAAGAAATAGAAATTACAGGAGCAACAGCAACATCTTTAACAGCATTAGTAGGTGATAAATTCACTTTAGCTGTTGGAGAATCAAAAGATGTTGGTGGTAAAACTTTAACATTAGTTGAGGTTGGTTCTGATGGTTCTATTAATGTTGATGTAGAGGGCGATAAAGAGATTATTGGAAGTGGAAACACAAAGACAGTTGGAACTTTAAGAGTAAAGAACCATGCTAGAATTTACACAACTGCTACTGCAGGTGTTAGCCAAGCAACAATAATTGCTGGAAGTAAAACATCTGATACCTTTACTTCAGGAGATGAATTCATTGGAGAAGATGAAAACGATCCTAACTGGGTTTGGGAATTAGGTGGATTAGATACTTCAGCACCAACAATAAATGTTAGTTACAATAGGAATCTAAGAGACTACCGTGAAAGTGATCCTGATGCAGTTATATATGAAGGAACTAAGTTTAATTTACCAAACGACTATGTTTCTATTGAATTAACAGGATTTACAGAGGGTTCATGGAGAGATTATACTTTTAATACTGACACAACAAGATTAAGAAATGCTTCTGGAACTGGTGCAGACCTAATAGTTGGTTCTAAAAGCACATTTAATGTCTTGAAGGTTAGTGCTGATGATGGAGAAGACGATTCTATCAATATAAATTGTGTCGGAGTTAGTGGAACTCCTTTTGAAACAGATACAATATATATCTATGCAAATAATACACAAAGTGGACCAAGAATTTACTGGGAAGACAAGAACCAAGATACATTTACAGACAATCCAAGATATTGTAGTCAAGCAACAGGAGAACCAACAAACTTTACTTTACATAACTCTGATTCAGATATTGTTGTGTGGGTACATGAAAACCTTTCTAATGTTGGACATTATGTGCTTGATTTCAGATATGCAGATGGAGGAACAACATTGAGAATGCCTTTCAACCTTTCTGTAAACAAAACCTCACCAAACAGTTTAGAAACTGAATGGTTTGGATTAGAGGAAGGTGATGCAAAAACAGGAGATATAGTTGTTGGAACAAGAAGCATAGGAACATGGGAAGAGAATACATTAACACAAGATGGAATAAGGATATATGACCCAGAGTCTTACAATGATGAATTCCATGTTGGTATTCCAACTGATGATAGAGATAACTTTGAGATGAATGTAGCTATATCTGGAGAAGGTGCAACTATTTCCAGAACAGGAACATCAGTTACCAGAGCTCCAGTAGGTGTTTCTTACTTGGACACTGAAATAACAAGTGTACAAGGAAAGAACATCGTTGCAATTGGTGGAAGTGGTATTAACAGAGTATCTGCAAAGATACTTGGTTTAACATACCCAACATATGGTACTGATCAAGCATGGCAAGATTCTACTGGTGTAACAGGTGAAGGACAAGCTGTTGTAAAGCTAGTTGACTCACCATACACAACAGGAAAGGTAGCAATGATTGTCGCTGGATGGAGTGCTGTAGACACCAGAAGAGCTGGTAAAGCTGTTGCACAGAATGTGCCAGCATTAAGCGGTAAAGAGGCATTGCTTAGTACTGTTTCTTCAACAGTAACTAAACTGTAAGCAAAAACAAAATAGAAAGCTAAAATCAAGCTTTTTTTCTTTTTCTTTTTTATTCACAAGAAAATCGGAGATTTTCTGTGTGCCAGAAATCTTTGATTTCTGTGGCATTTTGATTAGAGAAAACTTTTTATTAGGCAAATACTAAAATAAAAGTATGAGAAACCTTAAACCTTTAACATCAAAGAGAACAGGAGAAAAGAAAAGAAATACTTTTGGAATGATTATTACATTATTTATTGCAATAATGTTTTTAGGTTCTACAATAGGATATATATTTTATTCTGAAAATCAAGATAATAATAATGAAATTCATACATATAAAAATTACAAATTTGTACAAACAGATTATGGATGGCAAACAAATACAGATTATGGACAAATTGCTACAACATATTTACCAGAAGAAACAAAAGATATAGAATGCGATTGTGTATTTTTAAATTACCAAACTTTGCAAGCAAATAAAGCATATGTTGTTGCTTTAACATCATCTGAAAGATATGCTGCAAATGAATTATTAAGAAATTTTCAATTCAATAATGTTCAATTAGCATGCTTGCCTGAAGATGCTAATAATTCAGAATGTGAAAATATACCTTTAAAGTCATGTAAAAATGCTGATTCTAGTACAAGAATTATAATTTTCAAAGAAAAAGAAATTATTAGTGAAGGAGAAAATATGAGCAAACTTGTATCTGGAAAAATAGGTTTTGATAATAATTGTTTGATTATTGAAGGAAAAGATTTAATTAAAGTTTCTGATAAGGTTATTTTTAAAATTTTTGAAATTGAATAGATAGTGAAAAGTTTAAAAAGTTTTTATTCTAAAATAAAAGAATGGAAAAAGCAGAAAAGGAAGTAAAAACAAAAAAGAAACTTTCAAAAAAAGAGAAACTTGAAAGAAGTGTGTCGTGGATTATTGGAATTATCTTAATTTCAATCTTAATTGTTGTTGCTATATTTTTTATAAGACAAAAATACTTTGGACCAACTTTTGAGTATAAAGATTATAAAGTTACAAGAGTAATGCCAGAAGGAACAACTGCAATAATGTATGTTTTAAGAGTCCCAATAAGAATTTATGGTTCAACAGACATTTATTATATTTATTTAAGAAATGATCCAAGAGAATTACAGGATATTCCTGTTGATGAAAATACAAGAAAAACTATAATTGATCCAAAGCCAAGTCAAGTTTATTTAACTTTTGATCCAGAAATGGGAGAAGGAGGAAAAATTTCTTTAGCAACAATGCAATTAGCAAGGATTCTTGGAACAAGCGGAGTTTTTAGATTAAATGTTAATGGGGCTGTTACAAAAGATATTGGGGGTTTAGAAGATAAAAAAATTACATGTGAAGATTCTAGTTCTTTAAATGAGATTGTGGTAATTGAATTTGAATATGGAGAGGAAACAAAGATTTCTGTAGATAAAAATTATTGGAGATGTATAAAAATACAAGCAAAGAATGGGGATGAATTAATAAAAGCTGCTGATAAAGCTATTTTAACTTTATTGGGAATTTAAATAAATGTAATTTATTGGAACTGAGATAAATTTATAATACAATTATTTCTTAATATCTTAAGCCGGGGTGGCAGAACGGTAATGCGCTGGCCTTGAAGTAAAACCCTTTACGCTCAGAAATCAAAGATTTCCGGCGCCCCGAAAACAGAATGTTTTCGTGGGGAAAAGGTTTTTATCCCAAAATAAAAATTAAAGAAAAAGAAAAACAAGTGAGCCAGTGGGCTTGTCCCTAGAGGGTTCGACTCCCTCTCCCGGCGTTTGAACTTTTTTAGAAAAGAAACGTTAACGAAAGAAATTATAAAGAAAGAAAAACAAAAAGTAAAATGAAAATAAATAATGAAACAATAATCTTTATTATTTATGGAATAGTATTTGCTTATGCATTAATAGCTTATTTTACAAGATTACTACCTTATGGATATCTTGCTGTTCCAGTTGCATTAACTTTATTTGTTATATTTGTCATACATTTAGCAAATAGATTATTCAGAAGCAATACAGAAAAGTGAGGAAAGATACTATTATAATTCTCTGAAATTTAAAGAAAATCCAAAATAAATGTAAGAACTAAAAATAAACCAAGAAAAATTTACACTTGCTTAGAAGAGTATAAGTAACAATATATCTTAAATAACTTAATATAAAAAATTAAAAATAGAAAAAGAAAAAATTGATTTTTTTATCTTCTTTTAGGTTTCTTTTTAGTTGCTGAATAGATTAGTGCAATTAATACAATTACTATTATGACTCCAATTGTCCACCATAACCATGCCATTGATGTAGTTGGTGTTGTTATTGTTGGTGTTTCTTCTTCTGTTATTTCTTCTCCACCTTCAACTGGAACTGCTTCTCCTGTGTAAGATTCTGTAATTGCTTTGAATTCTATATTTGCTTTTCCACTTACTATGCTTACAAGTGTTAAAGCTAAATCATAAACATTATCTTGTTCAAAGTCAATTTTCTTTGTTTCTCCAACATCAAGACTTAATGTAATTGGATCACTTTCTATTTTTATTGTTGCACTGTTTGTTCCAACATTTGTTACTGTTGCAGTATGTGATGTTCCTCCAAGTGTAAATCTTGCTCTATCGCCATTTCTTATTAATTTTGTTATACCTTCTTGATTTACTGTTCCTAATGTGTGTGTTGTTATTGTTGTTCCGCCTCCGCCGCCTGAATCTGCTGAAGATATAACAAATGTTTTTTGTGATGCTGGTAATGAATTGTTTGCTCTGTCTTTTACAGTA
>JAHJTU010000051.1 GCA_018829485.1 Nanobdellota archaeon
GATTGTAGTTTATCTGTATATTTCTCTTTTCTCAATATTTCAAAAATCTCAGGATATGTTACCATTTTCAAAATGTTCTTAACCTTACTAATCTAAGGGTTTTCGTTTTTAAAAGCTTTCCTGGCTTTTGAAAGATTTATAAAATCCTCTAATTGTATTAAATTATGTTCAAATTTTTAAAGGAAAAATTGAAGAATGCTGTTTCTGCTATTAAGAATTCTATAACTAAGAATAAAGAAGAGGAAGTTGAGAAAGAAGTTAAGGAAGTTGAAATAAAAATAGAGAAGGGGGAATTTAAAGCAGAGGAAAAGAAAGGATTTATTCAGAAAATAAGGGAAAGGCTTACTACATTCAAATTAAATGAAGCGGAATTTGAAAAGGTTTTTTGGGAACTTGAAAGAGTATTGCTTGAAAATAATGTTGCAATGGCCACAATAGAAAAGATTCATGATAATTTACAAGAAAAATTAATAGGCAAAAGCATAAAGAAAGGAGAACTTGAAAAAGCAATAAAAGAGAGTTTGAAAGAAACACTTGAACAGATACTAATCAACCCATTTAATTTAATTGAAAAGATAAAACATGGAGAAAAGCCATTTGTGATTGTATTTTTTGGTATTAATGGAAGTGGAAAAACAACAACAATTGCTAAAGTTGTTCATTTCTTGCAGAAGCATAATATTGATTGTGTTTTAGCTGCATCAGATACATTTAGAGCTGCAAGTATTGAGCAATTAGAAGAACATGCTAAAAAACTTAAAGTAGAAGTAATTAAACATAAGTATGGATCTGATCCTGCTGCAGTAGCATTTGACGCAATTGCACATGCAAAAGCAAGAAAAATAAAAGTAGTATTAATTGACACAGCAGGAAGAATGCATTCTAATATAGATTTAATGCAGGAAATGAAAAAAATATGCAAAGTTTCTAATCCGAATTTAAAATTATTTGTTGGGGAAGCAATAATTGGCAATGATGCAGTTAACCAAGCACAAGAATTTAATGATAAAGTTGGAATTGATGCAATAATTCTTACAAAAGCAGATGTAGATGAAAAAGGGGGTGCATCAATAAGTATAAGCCACATAACAGGAAAACCAATTCTTTTCCTGGGTATTGGACAAAAGTATGATGATATTGAAGTCTTTGACAAGAAAAAGATTATCAAGAGCTTGGATTTGTGAGTATAAGTTTATATTCTACTAACACTTAAAGGAAATATGAAAAAGAAACTCAAAAAGAACATAACTATTACAAAGAAAGTGCATGATGAGTGGCATAAAAAACATAAAGAATATGACGCAAAGAACAATAAGGAACATGAACTTTGCCATAAAAAAGTAGGTATTACAGTAAAGAAATAAAATTAATTTCTTGTTCTTAAGTAAGTTGCTCCATCAAATGAAGTAGATTCTCCATTTTTATCTTTAACATGAATAATATCTCCTTTAACTAGGTCTTTTAAAGATTTTCCTTCAGGAAGAGTTACGATTCCCATATCTAATGAAATACATTCTCTTTCAG
Organism: Nanobdellota archaeon; assembly: GCA_018829485.1. GTDB lineage: Archaea > Nanobdellota > Nanobdellia > Pacearchaeales > UBA12030 > JAHJTU01. The sequence continues at coordinate 1,525 of JAHJTU010000051.1, forward strand.
AAAACATGTAAAAACAAACAGATGGTCTGTGACCTAATAAATGTAATTTATCATCTTTATTAATTCTTCCTACAAATATATAATCTGTCTCTTTAACAAGTTCTTCATCTTTCTTCCATCCTACTACCAATTCAGAATAAGAAAACACACTAGTATCATTTGTATCATCCATTTTATTTCCCCAAAAATTAAAGTAGGTAAATATTTATAAATTTAATGGAATTATTGGCTTTATTCAATTATAAACTTTTTTAAATTAAGTTCTATGTTTTAAACCATGGTATTAGACAAATTAGGAAGTTCATTAAAAGCAGCACTCAAAAAAGTAGCTTCAGCTTTTTTTATTGATACTAGACTTATAGATGAAATAATCAAAGATTTGCAAAGAGCATTACTTGAATCAGATGTTGATGTTGAACTTGTTTTTGAATTAAGTGAGAGAATTAAGGAAAAAGCAAGAAAAGAGCCTACAGAAGGAATAAGTAAAAGAGAGCAATTAATCAAAATTGTGCATGATGAGCTTATTGAATTACTGGGCAAAGAAAAGTGTGAATTAGCAATCAAAAAACCTCATAAAATTATGTTTGTTGGCTTATATGGAAGTGGAAAAACAACAAGCATCTCAAAACTTGCATTCTATTATTCAAAAAGGGGATACAAAGCATGCATGATTGGTTTAGACACGCATAGACCAGCAGCACCAGAACAATTAAAGCAATTAGGAGAAAA
>JAHJTU010000052.1 GCA_018829485.1 Nanobdellota archaeon
AATTTTTAAAGTAAGAACTATGGAAATTATTATTGTGGATAAGGAATACAATCAGACTTTTTTAAATCAGCAATTTTGCTCCCCATAATTTATCTATGGAACTTCATTTTTTAAATATCTCTATAAAAACTTCATCACAGGCTTTGTTTAATAAGTAGCTTCTGTTTAAAAAGTCGCAGTTAGATTCACTTTCCAGATTTAGCCCTATTATCTGGAATACATAACATTTCACAATTTTCGGGAATTGTCTTTCCACCCTTACTCCAAGGTGTTGCATGGTCACCTTCCATATCTTCTATCTCAAAAAACTTCTCACATTTTGGACAGATTCCTTTTTGTCTTTCGTATGCTTCTCTTTTCTGATTATCATTGAAGGCACGGATATTAAGATATTTTTCATTCCTTGTTAAAATATATGGGTAAATTCCTGATTTTTTAGTTACTTCTTCATCTTGCATTAACTTTGTTATTTCCTTTTCTATTTTTTTAGAATCAAATTCCTTATCTCCAAATTCATTATATAGAGTTCCAAAATCAACACCTTTCATTTCTTTACGATACTTAGGGAAAGTTGCCTTAACCCAATTTATAACTTTTTGGAAATATAGCCATAATTCGTTTGCATTTGGTTTGTGCTGATGTTTTCCCATATATTCCTTTATCTTGCCATCACTAATCCAACTAATCACAGTTTCTAAATAATCTTGGCGAATAGGAGAACCTTTCATATAATCACTTGCTATATTATAAGCAGGACAATTTGTTTTACTAAAATGCTTTTTAGCATCCGTTAGCCATGTTCCTGAAAATATAGCATTTTTTAATTCTTGGTCTGTTAATTTCTCGCCAGCAATATTTATAGTTTCAAACCAATCTAATTTTTCGCTATCAGTTCCTGAACATAAATAAATCATTAAAGGATAATTCAATATTTGCTCTTGTTTATCTTTTGGAAGATTGTGAAATGCTAAACCATTAATTGAAAAGTCACCAATAACATATTGACAAAGTGAAATTGTTCTTTGCTGTCCATCTATAACTTCAAAATTTCCATCATCACGCACCGCCCAATACATTACATTTAAGGGAAAATCTTTTGTGATAGTATTGATAACAGCATTACGCTGTTTGTCTTTGTAAACAAATTCTCTTTGGAATGGCGGACGAATGTCAAGTTTGCCACCAAATCCAACTACACCTGCCTCTGCGTTGTCCTGATAACCCTTTGATAATTCACGAACCGTAATTTCCTTTAGTTCTATTTTCATAAGATTATAACCAAAAACTAATTATTTAAATTTTCTTATTCTTAATTAAAATTCTTGCGTAAATTTTCTTACCATTGATGTAAGGGTATCCATGATTAAACTCATCAATTTTTGTAGTTACCATTTGTCCGATTATCTCAAATTGTTCTGGATTGTATTTATCTAAAAAGGTTACAGGAACACCCATTACACCTTTATAATCAACTGGAATGTCCTTCACCTTATCAACATTTATTGCTTCATAATGGTCATATTTTGGATAATCCTTTTCATGTCCATTATATGTTTTGTAGAGAATTAAATCCTCATGCCTTTTTTCAATATCTAAGTTTGTAAGCCAAACAATACTTCCCATACTAAAAAACTTTTTGCCATTCTCAGTTTTCTTTCTGGATTCAGTGCTTATCTCATAATTGTCAGGAACTTGAAACCATTTTGTCCCATTATTATCCGCTCCCAACCAGAGCTTATTTTCTTTTATTAGTTTAAAAATTTCTTTGTAGGATATTGCATTTTGTTGTGCGAGGATTATAAATTTTTTATCATATTTTATTAATTGTGCAACATATTCCCTAAACAAAGAAAATGGTGGATTGGTAACAACAATGTCAGCTTGTTTTAGTAGTTCAATGCATTCTTGACTACGGAAATCTCCATCGCCCTTTAAATGTTTAATTCCAATTTCTTTTGGGTCTGGAATATTGTTTTTATTTTTATCACCAGTATATTCTAAGTAAATAGCTTTTTCAGATTTGTTTTCACTAAACAAACTCATCTGTTGATTTTTGTAGCATGTAGTAATTAATTTTTTTAATTCCAATTGCTCAAAATTATACGAAAAATAATGAAAAAAATTGCTTACACGCGGGTCATCACAGTTACAAAAAACTACTCTTTTTTTGAAATGTGTTTTATAGTGTTTTATTTCTTTTTCAATATCAGTTAATTGAGTATAAAAATCGTCATTCTTTGACTTACTAGCTTTATTAAGGGTCTTATTTAACGACTTTTTTTTCATCTTTATTTTAAGGAGTAAATTTATTCTGCCTTATGTTGTGCTTTTCTACCTGTGCTTTTTATTCCCAAGGCAGTCTTATACACATAAGGTATTTCAAATCTTGGAGAACTTAGTGGGTTTGTTCTGTTCTCAGGTCTAATAAAACCGCTGTCTATAAGTCTTTTTATTATGTTTTCAATTTCTTTTTCATCTCTGTCTTTAAATAATTCTTGAAAACTTTTTCTTTTTATCCATCCATATTCTTCCTTAACCAACTCATTTGAAAAGGAGGGTATTAATTCCTTTATCTCTGGATAAATTCTTTCTGTGTCTTTTAATTTTATTTCAGCCACATTAGTATGTGCTTTAACAATAGCTTTACCAGAGATAATCTCCCCCGTAGAAACATTATACTTTTTTGATGCTTGGTCGTCTCTGGATTTGTTTGCCAGAAGGATTAAATCTCGGGGCAATGTTATGTCTCTTCCATCCATGAGATGGTTACACATCCAATCAAAGCAATTCCCTGCTCTTGAATTAGGTATCTTATTCTCAAACACTTTAAAGAAAGTATCTTCTGCGGAATCCTGTTCAATCTCTTCAGAATTAATTTCAGAAAGAGACAGTATCCTCTTTACAAGCATTAATAATAGTTGTTCCCTATCCCATCTTATATTTCTTGTTACCGAATGGAAATGGTCGACATGGGCATATTCCAAATTATTATAGATATCTTCTCTTAGGAATATTATTGGTTTCAGATTTTTATAGACTGATAAATCCTTCAATGTAACAAAGAGAGCTTCTACAGCTTTTTTTTGAGCAGAAGAATTTGAAATGACTATTTCATCTAGCCTATCCATAACAAACCAAATTTGTATTCCCCACTTTTTTGCAAGTCTGTCTGTTAAGGATAATAATTTTGAGTAATCTACTGTTGCATCTCTTATAATCTCTAATAACATCCTAAATGTTTCTTCGGATATTTCTGGGGCAATCATTCCTGCTTTTATCATGAGAGTTTTACTGAATCCCATTTTTTCAAATTCTGTTTCCAATTCATCAAATTCAGATGAGGCTTCTCCCTTTGCCTGATAGTTTTTTATTGCATATGCTGTTCTTAATGCAATATATCTTTTCCAATATTCCCTAAAGTTGTCAGTATCCATTTCAGCCAGATTTTCTCTATTGAATATTCTTTCATATTCCACTGTTCCAGTCATAGAGGAGATAGGAACAATGAATACATTGGGCTTTCTGGCTCTAATCAAAGCATCATATAATGCACTTTTACCTGCACCCTTATTTCCTATCACCACATTGAATCTACCTGTGAGAATATCCTTAAATTCTGCTGTTTCTACAAAAGCTTTTTCTAAGATTTCAGATTCTTGTTCGGCGTTTCCAGCACCAAAAGATAAATCCTCAATCTTTATTTTAAATTCCATTATGCCTTCCTCTGCAATTCGCTTGCAGACTTCTGCATCTTCCTTGCCAACACTTGCATTCTTCTTGGTTTGTTCCAATAGGGGCTCTTGCATTTAGGACAAATAATTGGTTTTCCCTCATTTCTTGGAGCCCACTCATGTTTACATCTTTCGCACCTATACCCTTTTAGTTGCAGAATTATTTCAGCCATAGATTATTCAAAAGAATGAACTATTTAAACTTACCTACCAAGGTTATACTCCACCACCGAAATCTTTATATACAGATACTTACTCATATAGGTATAACCTAAGTGGGTAGTAAACGATGGAACAAACAATAAAAACAGATTGGAAGAAGATGAGCCGAGAAGAACGAGGCAAAGAATTAGCAAAGTCCACAAGGATAGTTCAAACCCCTTTTGGTTGGCGAGTTACTTCACAAACAAATACTTCAAGGCAATACATGGTTAGGTTTATTAGTAATAATCCTAAATGCACTTGTCCAGATTGCGAACTAAGACACAAGAAGTGCAAACATATTCACGCCGTTGAATTTTACATAAAGAAACAGATAGATGAAGAAGGTAAAGTTACAACAACAAAAGGAGTTAAGATTTCTTACTCGCAAGATTGGAAAGCATACAATAAATCACAAACAAGCGAGAAGTTAGTTTTTATGAAACTTCTAAAAGACTTGTGTGAGAACATTGAACAACCAGAATATAAATTCGGCAGACCCACTTTACCTTTTGCAGATATGCTTTTTGGTTCTGTGATGAAAGTTTATACTGGATTCTCATTAAGGCGTTTTGTGTCAGATATGAAGATAGCAAAAGAAATGCAACTCGTAGATAAAGTGCCTTGTTATTCTTCGCTTTCAAATTTTATGAATAGGGAAGAAGTAAAATCAATTCTCAAGGAAACAATTCTCTTGAGTTCTTTGCCCTTGAAGGATATTGAAACAGACTTTGCTGTAGATTCT
>JAHJTU010000053.1 GCA_018829485.1 Nanobdellota archaeon
GTTTTAGAAACTGAAGAAATTCCTATGGAGTAAAGATAAGATGGAAATAAAATATATAAGAAGAAAAGAAAGAACAGATATACAAAAGCAGATTGAAAGAGTTGTTACAGGTAGAAATATTATTGATAGTTACTTGTGTAAGTTTGATGTTCCAGAAATATCTAAGTTTATGGATAGGGATTCAGAAAAACAACAGAACCAGCTTTTTTTAGAGGGAGAACCAGGATTGCAGCTTTCTTTGGCATGCATGGATGCTTTTGATGGAAAGATTCCTTATTACAATGGTTTTGGAGGTGAATCATTAGAAAATGAAATTAAACTTTGTGAAGGTGAATTAATAAAAAATGTAAGAAGAGCAAGAAGAAATCTTGATAACAAAGCAATAGCAAGTAATTCTTATACACCATATTTAGATGAAATGCAAACACTCATAGATGATATTTGTAAACTTAGAGATTTAGCTAACTTAGTTGTAAATGTAGATTTAGAATATGCATGTGTTGAGGAAATTGATGATTTAACTAGAAGTGAATCTTATATAACTGGAGAAGAGAGAAAGTTAAATCCTGTTTCTATGTTGAATCTTGATAAAAAGAGGGAGCAAAGAGTAAAAGATTGGTTAGAAGTTTATAAATTTGCTAGTGCTGCTTAATTTAATTTCTCTTTTTTTACTTAGTCAACCTTGGTAATGGAATATGAACTGGAAGTCCAATTTCTTCTTCAAGTAAGAATGCTTTGATATTGCATTTAACCCATATCATATTGCTTATTCTTAATCTTAAGTCTTCATCTAATTTCTTGTCTTTCCATTCTTTCAAGATTTTCTTTGCTTCTGCTGCATCTTCTAAATCAAGAACATGTCCTGCAAAATGTATGTTTGCAATTTTAGGTTCATAATCTATATCAAATTCAAAGTCAAATTTTAATGCAGTTTTATCTTTAGAAATCTCAAGTATGTTTTTCTCATCTTTAATTTCTGTAATCTTTAAATTAGTTTTAATGTTGACTTGCCCTTTTATTGGCTCTTTTCTTTCAACACTTATTTTATTTAAATTAAATCCAATTATTGCCATTTTGTATTTTCCTTTTTTTCTTTAGAATTTTATTAAGAACATTAAAACTTTTAAATGTTGCCTTTTGCTATGAATTTTGGTTTTACATCTTTTCTAATGTTTTTATATTAAGTAATTCAAGAGAATTTGCCAATACTTGCTTTGCTGCTTCTGTTAATAATAATCTTTCCTCTCTTTCTTCCTTGTTTTGTGTTAGAACTTTTAAATTTGTGTAAAATGATGTGAATGTTTGTGCTAATTTGTAAGTGTAGTTTGCAATTAAATCTGGCTTAAGCTTTTCAGCTGCATTCTGAACTAATTCTGGAAATTGAGAAAGTTCTTTTACAAGTAAATGTTCTTGTTGTTCTTGGATTTTAATGATTTTATTTGAATATTTTGGCTTTTGTTTGGCATTTCTTAAAATACTTGAAGCTCTTGCATAGGCATATTGAATATAAGGGCCTGTTTCTCCTTCAAAGGATAATGATTCTTCTGGCTTGTATGTAAAATCTTTTAATGCATCAAATTTAAGTATATAAAAATTAATTGCTGCAAATGCAATTTTCTCTGCTCTTGCTTCTAATTCTTTCTTGTTTATTTTTTTATCTCTTGTAAGAATCTCTTTTTTTGCCATTTCTTTTATATTGTGAAGAAGATTATCTACATCAACAACTGTTCCTTCTCTTGATTTCATTTTTCCTTCTGGAAGATATACCATGCCATAAGGGAAATGTATGTAATTATCTGCAAACTTGTATTTCATTTTCTTGAGTAATGTAAAAAGAACTTTGAAATGATATATTTGCTCACTTCCAACAATGTAAATCATCTTATCTGGCTTAAAATCTTGATATCTTTTTATTGCTAAATACAAATCTTGAGTAATGTAAAGGCATGTTCCATCACTTCTTAAAAGAACTTTTTCTCCTAAACCTTGTTCTTCTAAATTTATTGAAATGCTTCCATCTTTCTTTTTTTCGAAAAGCCCCTTTTTCAAATACTCTTGCACAAGTTTTTTGCCTTTTTCATAATGTTCTGATTCATAATATGTTTTATCAATATGCATTCCATACTTTTTGTAAGTTTCATAAATTCCTTTTAATGCCCAATCATTCAGTTTCTTAATCAAGGCAAGTGTTTTTGGATCTTTGGCTTCATATTTTCTTAACATTTCCTTAAGTTCTTCTTGTAATTCAGGATGCTCTTTTTCTTTTTTAGCATAAAGAACATAAAAATCTCCTACAAAATGATCTGATTTTTTATTTGGCTTCTTATTATTCCCATACTTTTTGTAAGCTAATGTTGATTTTACAATATGTATTCCTCTGTTATTTACAATATCCACATTAACAACCTTGTATCCTGCTGCCTTTAGTATATTTGATAAAGAAATTCCTAATGCCATATTTCTTAAATGTCCTAAGTGCAAGGGCTTGTTTGTATTTGGTCCTGGTGATTCAATAACTACTTTCTTATTCTTATCTTTTGCATAACCATACTTGTCTTTTTCCTTAAAAATTTGATTTAAGACTTTCTCAGCAAATATTTTTCTGTTAACAGAGAAGTTCAAATAGCCGTTTACTGCTTGGATTCTTTCAAATTCTTTTGTTGGTTTTATTTGTTTTTGTAAATCCTCTGCTATTTTCTTTGGATCTTTTTTTAATTTTTTAGCAAGTATAAAACATGGAAAGGAATAATCACCAAAATCAGGTAAAGGGATTTCAATTAATCTAAAAATTTCCTCTTTTTTCAAACTTATATTCTTGCTTAATAATAAAGAGAGTTCTTGTTTAAACATAAAAGAAAAAGAAAAAGACAATTAATAAATTTAACGAGCGTACTTTATTGGTGTTCCACTTCTGCATAAGTAACAAGAGGGGTCTATGTATACTTCTCTTTTTGAACCATATAATTGATTTTCTATATATCCCTTCATTCTTTTTCTTACTTCTATAGTTGCGTATTTGTCAAAATCTTCCTTTGGCAAATCATCATCATGCATATCACTTGCTTCAATTAATGCTAAAAATCCTTCTTGTAGTATGTCATCTAATGGAACTCCAGTATCTCTAAATTCTTTCCCTAAAGAAAAAACTAATTCTTTGCTCTCAGAAATTCTTTTATCTCTTTTTGGCATTATATAAAAAAGAGTAGAAGTATTTAAATTTTATGAAAAAATTTATTTAGAGTAAGTCTTCTTCTGCTACAACAACAAAGTCACCTACTGCAATTATGCTATTATAAGGTACTGTAAATCCTTCTTCAATTTTTTCGATTCCTAGTTGCATAGCATGTTTTGTTGTGTTTTTAAGTATTACATGAACAAGCTCTCCTGTTCTCACTTCAAATGTAACATCCTTTACTTCACCAAGGTTTTTTCCTTCTTTTGTGACTACAAGCTTTCCAACAAGTTCCTTTGCTGGTCTTTTGTCCTCTACCATACTGAAAATCAGCGAATAAAATATATAAACTTTTCTGTTTCATGTTGTTTTTTGTAAAATGGTGTGTTGTATGTTGGTTTTAATAATAAATCTAAAATCAATTAAAAACCAAGAAAAACCTGTCACCCCCTTGTTTCATATGGAATATTTATAAAAGAAAATGAAAATGTTGTGTGTGTGTTTATTTTATAAATATTTATATATTATATTATATATATTATAGTATATAGTAAGTAAGTAGTAAGTGGTAAATTATAAAGGTAAAAACTTATCAAAAAACAAGGAATTTTATCTTCCTGAGTAGTATCAGTATATAAAGTTTATCTCTATCTGAAATATAGGTTGGATTGGTTGTTTTCACTTGCAACATTATTTATAAAGAAAGATGTTTTAACAACCTTACTTAATTAAAAGAGAGTTAAGTAAACAAAAAACAAAATAAAATAGAGGTTCTATAAGAAACATAGGGGAAAGAGGATGTTGGATGAAATTTTTGAGAATTTTGTGAAGAATACTATATTCAAGAACAAGAAAGCTGTTCAAGCAAGTTATACTCCAGAGATAATTTTACATAGAGAAAAAGAGATTAACCAGATTGCAAGTGTATTAGCACCTTCATTAAGATTGGAAAAACCATCTAATCTTTTTTTGTATGGTGTTACTGGAACAGGCAAGACATTAAGTATAAGGTATGTTACAAATCAACTTCTTGAAAAAGCTAAAGAGAATAATGTAAATTTAAAAGTTATTTATATTAATTGCAAACTTAAGAAAGTTGCTGATACAGAGTATAGAATTCTTGCTGAGCTGCTTGAATATTTGGGAAGAAAAGTTCCTGCTACTGGATTACCAACTGATAGCTTGTATAAAATGTTCACAGAAATAATTAATGAAAAAGAAATGATGCTTATCTTAATTCTTGATGAAATAGATCAGGCAGTTGATAAAATAGGAGATTCCTTATTGTATAACTTAACAAGACTTGATTCTTCATTAACTAATAGCCAGATATCTGTTGTTGGAATAACTAATAGATTAACTTTTGTTGATGCATTAGATCCTAGAATTAGGAGTAGTTTAAGTGAAGAAGAAATTTTGTTTCACCCATATAATGCATTACAGCTTCAAGATATTTTAAGAGTAAGAGCAAAAGAAGCATTTAAAGATAGTATAATTGATGAGGGAGTATTAGAAAAGTGTTCTGCTTATGCTGCTCAAGAACATGGAGATGCAAGAAGAGCATTGGATTTATTAAGGGTTGCAGGTGAATTAGTTGAAAGAGATTCAAAAAAGAAGGTAACATTAGATTATGTTGATATTGCAGAATCTAAAATAGAAAAAGATAGAGTATTAGATATTGTAAAAAGCCAGCCAAAACAATTCCAATTAACTTTCTTATCAATAGTTGAAAATTCTAAGAAGAATAATGGACAATCATTCCATACTGGAGATGTTTTTGAAAGATATTCTTATTTATGCACAGCATCAAAAGTAAAAGAAATAACTCAGAGAAGAATAAGTGATATTATTGGTGAATTTGACATGTTGGGATTAATAACAACCAAAGTAATAAGCAGAGGAAGGGGTGGAAAGACAAGAGAAATCAAATTAGCAATAAACCCAAATCTTTTAGAAAAAGTTGAAAACATTTTAAAAGAAAATTTGAATTTGTAAAATAGAAGAATAAAGGAAGAAAAGAGAATGGATGATATAGAAATAAAACACAAAGAATTACATAGGGTTGTTCCAACTGCTATTATTTGCAAGGATGGCAAATATTTGATTTTAAAAAGAAACCTAAATAAAAAAGCATTTCCAGGAAAATGGACTGTTCCTGGTGGTGGTTTGGAAGTTGATGATTATATTAATACAGAAAAAACAGTTGCAGATATTTGGTATTTTGCAATTGAAAATACTTTGAGAAGAGAAGTAAAAGAAGAAACAAATCTTGAAGTTGAGAATATAAAGTACTTGTGTGATATGACTTTTATTAGGCCTGATGGAATTCCAGTTGCTGTTTTGAGTTTTTATTGTGATTATGTTTGTGGAGACATTAAGTTAGATGAAGATAGTATAGAACATGCATGGGTAACAGCAGAAGAAGCAAAAAATTATGATTTAATTGATGGAATTGCAGAAGAAATTGAGATGGTTGATAAAATATTAAACCAAAAACCAAACCAAGGAGAGAATGGATAAAAAAGAGATAATAAACAAACTAGCAGATTCAGGATGTTTGATTTCACCTGATTTAGTTTATACTTTAGAAAATGAACAAGCAGAGAAGATAGTGAAATTCCTTAACTTACTTAATCAAAGAATTGAAAAGCCATTAGTATTAACAAATTCCTTTTTTATTGAAGTTTTTCAAAACGAGTATAAAGAAATATCTGATGAAAGGCAAGTATCAACAAGTTTAGAAATAGACTCAAAACA
>JAHJTU010000008.1 GCA_018829485.1 Nanobdellota archaeon
AAAATCAGGTTCAAAAGGAGTATAATTGCCTATGTAAAAATTCTCATAAGCCCCTTTTTCAACATATTCATCTACCATTATCTTTAGAGTGTTTTTTAATTTTTAAATTTAACTTAACAACATTTGGATTAATAACTTTTATAAAGCATATTCCTTATTTATTAAAATGGCAACAAGAAAGCTTTTTGTATTAATTATTTTATTTTTATTAATTCCGGGAATTTTAGCACAAGTACAAACACAAATTAATGTTGATGTAAAAAAAGCAGGCACAACTCCTGATTCTGGGTTTTATTTTTTTGATGTTGTTTATGATAGCATGAGACTTGCATTTGCTTTTACAGCTGAAAATAGAGCAAGAATAGGATTAGATGTTGCAGATGAAAGATTAGAGGAAATGAAAATTATGACAAATAAACAGAATGAAGAAGCATTTGAAAGAGCAAGAAATGAATATGAAAATAGTATTGAAATAGCTAGCTTATATGTTTTACAAGCAAAAGAAGAAACAAGAAAGAGGTATGGGCAAATGTTGCAAGTTCATATTATGGCAATGCAGCAAATACAGGAGATGACATCAATTCAGAATAAGCAGGGAATTGATAATGCATTACAATCATTAGAAAAATCATCTGAGAATTTTGGTAAATTTGGTGAAATACAATTCCCAGAACAGAATATTGGAAAAGAGCCATGTATTTGCACTATGGAATTTGAACCAGTATGTTGTGCTGATGGAAATGTTTATTCTAATGCATGCTTTGCAAAATGTGCAGGAGTAGCAGTTGCATATAAGATGAGTGTTTATGATATTAATCCTGATAATCCTGGAAAATGCAATCCTGGAAAAAAAGGCGGAATTGAAGGTGCATTAGAAACTACTAAGATGACAGCAGAAATTAAACAAGGTGAATCTGGAGGACAGGCACATGAACAAGCAGACACAGGAACATCAGCACAAGAAAAAACAACAGAAGTTGCAATAACACCATAAATCTTTTTATTTTATTTTTCTCTTTTTTCTTATTTTTTCTTGTTCCTGAATATAAGAATCTCCAATTGGATTTAAAAAAAGTTCTTCTACTGGTGTTAATCTTTCATCAAAAGAAGTAATTAATTCTGGTTCATTATCTTTCCTGTTTTTTTGCAAGTCTTTGCTTAATGGAATCATTCTTTCTAATCCTCCTTCACTTATACTTGTTCCTTGTGAAGACGAGTATGAAGTATTTTCATAATTAGATGATTGATATTCTGTTGTAGAACCATAAAATGGCTGTTCTGTTGTTGAAGAATATGAAATTCCCTTTTCTTCTTGATTCATTCTTTGATATGTCTCTTGTCTTTGCCTTGTTTGCCTTTCTTGTATTTGTGTTTGCTCTTGATTCAGTCTTTCTTTTGATGGAACACTTATACCAAGAATTTCTTCTATTTCTCTTTCTTCTTCTGGCAAAGAAAAACTTGTGCCTGTATTCGTACCTGCTGTTGGTGCTTCTGAAATAAAACTTTCTTTATCTATTTCTAATTCTTCCTTGTCTTCTATTTTTTGTTCCTTCTCTTTTTGTTCTTTCTCTTTTTGTTCCTGGTGTTTGTGTTCTTTTTCTCTGGTTTCTTTTTCAGGCTTCTTTTTTTCTTTATTCTTCTCAGGCTTTTCATCTATGTTCTCTTCTTTCTTTTGCTTATTATTTTTCTTTTTAACAGCCATGTAAAATAAAAGAAATCTGATTATAAATTATTAACTATTGACAAATTTATTGACCAGGAACAGAAGTAAATTCAAACATTGGAGTTGGCATTCCATGTGCTTTTTTGTAAGTATCATACATCTTATAAGCTGTTTTTGTTGCTTTTGTTTCTGCAAGTAATTCTCTTATTTGCTTTTCAAGAAATGTTTCTCTTCTTGGTCTTTCCATTTCCTTCTTTTTTGATTTTGATGTTCCAAAAAGAGAATCCCATATGCTTTTGGATTTTGCTTTTTTCTCAGGCTTTTCATCTATGTATCTCATTAAATCTTCATGAATTGGTTCTAATGTATCTGCTGTAACTCCTTCTACTAATCTTAATCCTTCAAAAACTTCTGATTTTTCAATTTCTTTTTTTAATAAATTGTATTCATCTTCATTTAATACATATGACTTTAACACCATACTTGTTCTTCCACTATGAACATAATGTGTTGACTCTCCTTTGCTTGCAATTCTTGGTAACCCTCTGAATGAAAAATCAACAAACAAACACGCATATAAATTCTGCCTTAATCTTGCATTTTGGAAATTTTCAGGAAATTCTTTTGCACTTATTGCTCTTCTTACACTATCTATATCAAATTTAGATATTCCTAAAAGCTGCAATTCAAGAACAACAGTGTTAAATGCAGTAACAAGATCTGCTCTGCTCAAGTCTCTGTTCATCATCATTAATTCTTCTGATGCCTTTAAATATGGTTTAACCCACCTTGTGTAAAGTTTTAATGCATTTACTTGGCTTTTCAAATATGATTTTTGCAATCCATATCTGGTTCTTAATTCTTTTTCACTTCTATCAACCCAATCAAGAAATTCTGCAACTCTTGGCTTAAGGATTCTTTTAACTCTTTCATTTAAATCTAATTTATCAACATCATTTGGATTCTTAGCTCTCATAAATGCATCTCTTAATGTTATAAAATCAAGCTGCTGACTTAACATGTTAATACTTGCTCCGCCCTTTCTTATGTCAACCCTGTCCATCCATATTTGTTTTAATGATAGTAATCCAGCTTCTTTTGTTTTTTCATCTTTGCTTCTGTATGCATCATAATTACTTAATCTTATTTCAAATTCTTTTAAATCATAAACAAGATTTAGAACACTCCTCATTACTGTGTTAATAGTTCCAAGAATTTTCATTCCTTGTTCCTGCATTCTTGTTGCTCTCATTCCTATATCTGCAAAATATCCACTTCCAGGAGAAGCTGTAAAATTATCAACAAGCTTTTCTACTTTTAATCCCAAACCAAGATTTTCCTGCATAAAATCCAAAACCCAGAAATAAACTGGTTCTAATGTTTCTGCAAAAGCATCGTAATTTAATTTGTATTCTGTTAGGGGCTTGGCTTTCTGAAATTTGCCTGCTTTTTTAATACCTCTTACTTTTCCGATAAGCTCATCTATATCTACCATTCTCTCTTTTGTATTATATAGAATCGGGGATTTTTAATCTTTATTGTTTTATCTTTTCACAAACATCATTCCAATTTCCATAATCTAAAACTTGTTCTAAGTCATACTTTTCTTCTAATCTTTGCATTTCTTGTCTGCCTTTTTTATTTGTTGAATACTTTTCTTGTTCCTCTTTTTCTTCATGTATATCCACATAACCTTGAGATACCCATATTTCAAGTAATTCTTTTGGATGGTATTCTGGTGGCCATCTTAATATTGTCTTGAGTTTCACACTTGCTTGTACAAGATAATCAACAAGTTCATTTTCTTTTATGCCATTTGGAAAATTATTGTCTATTATCTTGTATATAAGCCATTCTCTTGCTAAATACCAGTTTGGATTTAAAGTTAATAAGCCATTAGTTGCTATGTATTGTGCCATTTTATCTTCCACCTTTTATCATTTCTTTATAATACCATGAAATATCAGAGAGTTTGGTTTTGATTTGTGCTGTTCTTGATATCTTGCTTTCTTCTTTTACAGATAATACAGCAACAATGAAATCAACCATTGCTAATGGCAGGAAATTTTCTATTTCCACTTCTTTATTTTTTGTTCTTTTCAGGCAATTTTCTATTGCTTCTCTTATATAATGGATTTTAAGATTATCCACATTATCATCTTCTAATGGCTGTAATTCCTCAAGTAAGAATATTATTTCCTCTTTTGTTATTTTTTTGCACATGCTTGTATTTTTACTTAAAAACCTGAATTTTGAATTTGTTTGAAATACCATCATTAATATTATGCAATCTTACTGTTAATCCATTGTAATGATATACTGCTACTTGTCCTAATGGAAATGCCCAAAAACCAACTTTCTGTGCTTCTTTTTCAAGCATTTCTTTTATTTCTAAATAATCATCTTCTCTTTCAAAACTTATTTTTTGTATTTGCATCATTTTCCTTTCCTCCTTTTATTTTTTTGATACATAATATTCTACTTTACATAATTTTTCTTCAGTATCCTCTGAAGCTTCTCTAAAAGAACCTGCTGGTGTGATAAGGACTTGAGTACCATCTCCATTGATAAAAACATAATCATAATTATTTTTTTTAGCTAATTCTGCAGCATCCCACAAAACATCTGCAAAATCATACTCTTCATTTAATTCATGTGATTTAGAGTCAACTAATTTTAATTGTCCTGAATCAACAAATTCTTTGACACTCTCTTCAAGATTTTTTCTCATTCTTTCCCCCTCTTTTATTTTCCTTAACATAATATTTTACTTGTGTTGGTCCATCTTTATCTGCACGCATTTCTTGGAGAAAACTATCTGCATCATATCTTTTTTCCAAACCCCTTAAATCATAGTTTTCCCCCTCTAAAAGAACATAATCATATCCTTGCTCTTTTGCAAATTTAATTGTTTCATCAACTCTATCTTCTAAAGAAAAACAACTTCTAAGATAATCAAAATCCATTAATCTTAATTCTCGTGCTGGAATGAATTTTGCATCTTTTTTTATTTGTATTTGCCTACTTCTAAGATCAACATTTTTAATATCTTCATCACTTTTATCTTTGTTATATACTTCCATCCAGATTCTTGCTTGTTTGAATCCTCCTTTAACTCTTTCAATAAGAAATCCATCTCTTGACTTGTTTCTTTCTTTTAATTCATCTATTTCTCTTTCCTTTTCTTCTGTTTCTAATTTATGGTCTATTAAACCTGCAAGTGTTCCAGCATTTTCAAAATCCCTTATTTCTTTGTCAGTATATTTTGGCTCCAAATATGCAGGATCACAATACTTTCTAGAATAAATTTTTTTAGATATCTTGTTATCATTATCTGAAATAATTATAGTATACTTATGTGTGCTTTCACCCCCACAATCACCAATACATCCTCCAGTATATGTTGATAGATGATACTCTAAATTTATATTATACCCATCAAATTCTCCATTGTAGATATCACTATTTGGTTTATTCCACTTTATTTTTCCTTCTTTTGTTAATCTTATTATTTTTGGGATTGTGTTTATGAGATTTTTTTCTTTTTCTTCAGTCATTTTGCACCACCTCTTGATATTCTCTAATGAATTCTTCAACTTGTTCTAATCCCCGGTATTCCTTATATCCCCAAAGAACAAGCGGAGAATAAGGTTCAGAATGTGGTCCTTGTTGCATAAATTTAATATCAGATTCTAAAAACATCTCATAAGCTTTCCTATCATCATCACTAAAATTAAAAAATAAAGTTGGAGTATCTTTTCTTAATATATTTCTTAGATTTTCTGTTCTTCTTTCCCTTGTCTTACTCATTTTTTATTTCCTCTAGTTTTTTGCATAATCATTAAGAAACCTTTCGAATTGCCTATATCCAACATATTGTCTAAAACCCCAATTAACAACAGGGGTTGTTTCAAATGAACATGGGCCTTCAATATGACAATCAATCTTTTTCTCTAGAATCATTTCATATGCTCTTGAATCATCATTAGTTGAATTCATGTATAATGTTGGTTTGCTTCTACTCTCTTTTTCTTCATTCATTTTCCACTTTCTCCTCTAGATTTTCATATTCTTTTGAATCTGCAATTTTTCTTAGAACTTTCAAAAGCCTTACTGGAGAAGGAGGATTAAACACATTAGAACCTGCATAATCTATACTATTATACCATTCTTGAACCCTATAATTTTCCTCTTTTTCTTCTGCCATACAAAAACATAGACTTGTATTTTACTTGTACTTTACTTACCAAAAAGTAGGCATAGAGTTGTATTTGGTTTTGGGAAGGTTTTTAAGGTTTTATAGCATGGATTTATCAGGTAAAGGGAAAAGAATGTTAAATGAGGAGATTAAAAGCAAAATACTTGATTCTGTAAGGGAAAAGCCAAGAAGCATAGATGAACTTGCAACAATTATTAAGAAGAATTGGAGAACAGCTGATAGATATATTCAGAAAATAGCAGAAACAGAGGGTAATATTGCTATAAGAACATTTAGAGAAGGAACAAGAGGTGCATTAAAGATTGTTTATTGGATGCCACCTGAAGCTATTCATTCTACTGAATTCCAAGAAAGGCTTTTCAGGCAAATAGAAGCAGGAAGAGATAAGAAAGATTTTTCACCTTCTGAGATTTATCAATATGTAAGTCCTGGCAAAAAAGAAGCAAAGATTCTTACAGAGAAAGCATATAATTCAAAAGATAATTTTGAAGAATTTAAAGAAAAAATAATGAAGGCAAAACATGAGATTTTCTTTTTTTCAGGTAATTTGACTTTTAGCAATATTGGTTATCATGATAAAAAAATTCTTGAAGTTATTGAAGAACTTGCAAAAAAAGGAGTTAGGACAAAGATTCTTACAAGAGTTGAGATTCCTGGAATAGATAATATCAAGAATATTTTGGCAATAAATAATAAAATAGGAAAAAAGATGGTTGATTTAAGGCATTGTTTTCAGCCATTGAGAATAACTGTTGTTGATGATAGGGTTGCAATGTTTAAGGAATTAAGTGATCCAAAAGATTATGCTAAAGGAGAATTAAAAGAGAAAATAATTGCTTTGTATTATGTTTATGATAAGAAATGGATTGAATGGCTGAAGAAAGTTTTCTGGGAGCTTTTTAGGGCATCTATATCAGCTGAGAGAAGAATTGAAGATATTGAGAAGATAAAATTTGTTAAATAAAGGTTGGGAGAAACCTTTTTATAATTGCACTTCTTTATGATTTTATAAAAAGAGAGCATGGCATATGTTGATTTAAGGCCTTTTAAGCCAAAGAAAAAGAAAACTGTATTGGAAGATGCTAATGCAGATGCAAGTACGAGTGTTGGAACAAGCACTGATACAAATGTAGAATCTGATTTTTTTTCTAATTTAGCTGGTGTTGGCGATACAAGTGCTAGTGCAAGTACTGGTACAAGTGCTTCACAAGGTTTTAGTTCAACTGCTGTTTCAAGCAAAGATGATGTTATTGAAATACTTAATTTATTGCATGAAAAATTAAGTAAAATAGAAGACAAAATATACAGAATGGAAAGAAAGCTTGATAATATTGATGAAAAAAACCACAGTACTTATGGTGACTAATCTAATTTATTTAAAGTATTTAAACTTAAGTTCTTTTGAATTTTAATGAGAAAAGTAATAGAAAAGAGAATTATTTTCATCTTACTTGTTTTAATTATTTTACTTCTAATATTCTCCCCACATGTATTAGCCTTATGGAAAAGTTTTGCTTTGATAGGTAATATCTTTTTTCAAGGAGATAATAAGCCTTTAAAAGGAGAAATCCAAAAAATTGAAGTTAGTTACAAAAGTGGAGAAAAAGAATTTATTGCAGATATTTATTTACCAAAAACACAAGCAAAAAAAGCAGTAATAATTTATTCTCCACTTGTAAGAGATGCAAGAGAGGATGTAGCATTAATAAACTTGGCTGAAACTTTTGCCAAGCTTGATATATTAGCATTTATACCATTTGAAAAAGAAAAAGAATATGGTTTAATAAGTGAAGACGATGTAGAAGATGTGGTATCAGCATTTCTTTTTTTAAAAAATTTTACAAAAGAAGATGACATAGATAATATGGGTATCTTTGGAATTAGCTATGGGATTGGTCCAGTATTAGCAGCATCAACAGATGAAAGAATAAAAGATGATGTGAAATTTATATTTTCCTTAGGAGGCTATTATGATTTAAAGAATTTAATTAAATTTGCTTCCACTAAAAGCTTTGAATATGGTGAAATAAAAGGCGAATTTGAACCTAATCCATATACAAAAGAAGTTATGCAAATAAGTTTACTTGAATTTACAAAAGAAGATAAATATGGAAATTTATCAGTTTATAATATTCTTTCAAATAAAGAAGCAGAAAAATTTGAAGAACTTTATAAAGATTTATCTATAGAATTAAAAGAAAACATAGAAGAAATTTCACCAAAAAATTATATAGACAAATTAAATCCAAACATAAAAATCTTTATTATACATTCACCAACAGATAATTATGTTCCATATACAGAAAGTTTGAGATTTTATGATTCTTTATCAGAAGAACAAAAAAAACACACAAAAATTGCAATTATGGGCACATTTGGACATGCTGTACCAGAAGAACTTAATTTACAAACACTTTTTTCTATTTACATTCCAAACTTAGGAAAGCTTTTATTAATAACTTATAATTTTATTCTGATTTAATTAATTTCAATTCTCTTAAAATTTGAAGCCAAGCCCATGCCCATATTATTGCTTCAAATGCTAATATGTGTTTGCCTTTTTGTGTAAAGTGCTTGCAATCAGAAATATATGCTTTGATATTTATTATGTATTCTTTGTTCTGTGTTGTTTCCTTTATTTTTGACATTTCCTTTTCTATTTTAGAAAGCCATTTACTTGTTTCATTTTTTAGTTCTCTTTCTGTCTTGTCTGTTTTGTTTGTTTTGTCCTGCATTTTATAAAAACATAAAGTTTATTTAATAACTTTTCTTATTCTTAAAATGAAAAAAGAGATTGCTAAAGTACCTAAAGATAATAGCATGGTTTTTCTTATTATTGCTATCTTTGTTCTTATTATTGACAGAATTACAAAATATATGGCTTTGCAAACAAGTTATGTTAAGAATTATGGCTTGCTTTTTGGTTTATTTTCTAGTCCTTCTTTAAAATGGAGTTATATTTTTGCAATTTCTCTTGTACTTGTCTTTTTATTGTATGTTTTTTCTTTGAAAGATGTTAAAAAGAATATAAGATTGCAAATTGGTTTGGTTTTTATGATTGCTGGCTTGCTTGGCAATTTAATTGATAGATTAATTTATGGTTTTGTTATTGATTTTATTAATATACAAATAACTGTTTTTAATTTTGCAGATGCAAGTATTACATTAGGTGCTTTATTTGTTTTATTTGAGTTATTTAAAAGAAAAGGTAAAAGAAAACCAAAAGAAGAGATTATTAGAAACAAAAGGAGAGTAAAGAAATAATGCCATATCCATATCCAGTATTATTTAAAATTGGAAGCTTGAATGTTTATACTTTTGGATTTTTCATGTTAATTGGATTCATTCTTGCTTTATGGCTTGCATTAAGAAGAAAAGGCAAGGTGCATGAAGAACATATCTATAATGTTGCAATTATTTCTTTGCTTGCTGGTATTATTGGTTCAAGAATTGCTTTTTTTATTCTTTCACCACAATATTTGCATTCTTTTTTTGATTTTATTGCAATATGGCAAGGTGGTATGAGTTTTTTTGGTGGATTTGTATTTGCTCTTGTTTTAGTTTATTGGTATGCAAGAAAAAATAAGTTAGATTATTGGAATATTCTTGATATATTTGCTCCCTCATTAGCATTAGCAATTGCATTAACAAGAATTGGAGCATTTATTGCAGGTGTAAATCCTGGGTTGCCTTCTGAATTACCATGGGCAATAATCTTGAATGGAATTCCAACACATCCTGCTGCATTATATCATGCATTAGCAAATTTTGCAATATTCTTTATTTTAATTTTTGCAAGTAAGAAACTTAGAAAGCATTTCTTGCCTGGATATTTATTCATATTCTTTATGCTTTTATTTGGTGTAGAACGTTTTGTAAATGACTTTTTCAGAGCTTATGATGCATTAATATCAATAATGTTAGCAAGGACAATATGGCCTTTACTTATTATTATTTCTGGGTATTTATTGTGGTTTAGAAAGAAGAAGTAGAGATAAGTGAGGGAAATCAATATCTTTTTTATTAAATGTTTCTAAAGTTCTAAATTCTGTTGGTAATTGTGGATATTTTTCCATTAAGATATTTTCAACTTTTTGTTCTTCACGTTTCTTATTAATTTTACTTGGTTTTTTAAATCTAAGTCCAAATATTTTAAATTCCTTGAAAGGATCAGAATCTGCATGTAATATTTCATGAACAAAACCCCTAGCAACATATTCTAATGAATTCTTAGCAGCAATACCAATAATTTTCCTTGTAAATTCACAAACACCATATGCATAAGCACCACCTTCAAGAGTTCTAAAAGCAGGTGTATCAATAAATTCTATTCTATAATTTTTCCCTCTTGCTGTTCTATAAGTGTTT
>JAHJTU010000054.1 GCA_018829485.1 Nanobdellota archaeon
AAAATGGGCAAAAGAATAATTCAACAAAGACGTGGAAGAGGAACACATACTTACAAGTCTCCTTCTCACAGATTTAAAGCATTTATTGGTTATCCTAGATATAGTAAAGAGTTAATTCAAGGACGAATAGAAAAATTACTTCATTCCACTGGTTATTCTGCTCCTTTAGCAAAAATAAAACTTTCAGATGGAAGAGTGTTTTATAATTTAGCATCTGAAAAAATGATTGAAAAGAATGATATTGCATTGGGAGAAGATGCACAAATATCAGAAGGAAATATTTTGCCTTTAGGAAAAATTCCAGAGGGAACATTAGTTTATAATATAGAACTTCAGCCCGGTGATGGTGGAAAATTTATAAGAACAGCAGGAACTAATGGTAAAATCTTAAAGCACATTGATAACAAAGTTTCAATTTTAATGCCATCTAAAGAAGAAAAAATCTTTGATGCAAGAGTAAGAGCAACAATAGGCATAATTGCAGCTTCTGGCAGACAAGAAAAACCCTTTGTTAAAGCAGGCAATAGATTTTATAAGATGAGGGCAAAAAATAAGTTATATCCAAGAACATCTCCAGTTAAGATGAATGCTGTTGATCATCCATTTGGTGGTGGAAGAGGTAAAGTTATTGGAAAACCAAAAACACCCCCAAGATTTGCACCAGCTGGAAGAAAAGTTGGATTATTAAGAGCAAGAAGAACAGGTAGGAGAAAGAAAAAGTGAAGCTTTTAGAAAAATCTTCGCAAAAATTAAAAATATGATAAAAAATGGCTAAGAAATTTTTATTTTATGGAAAAACACTTGAGGAATTGCAAGAAATGCCTTTGCAGGAATTTGCAAAGATACTGAAAAGCAGACAAAAAAGAAGCTTGCTAAGAAGAAGAGAAGAAATTCAAAAATTCCTTCATAGGGTTGAAAAGAAAGTAAGAGATAAAAAGAAAATCAAAACTCATAAGAGAAGTATGATTGTTATACCACAAATGGTTGGAATGGAAATCTCTGTTTATAATGGTAAAGACTTTGTCCCAGTCAAAATCCAGGAAAAAATGATAGGACATTATCTTGGAGAATTTGCATTAACAAGAAAAAGATTGCAGCACAGTGCTCCTGGTGTTGGAGCTACAAGAAGTTCTGCTGGAATAAAATCTAAACCTAAATAAAAATGAACACGGAAATAAAAGCTGTTGGAAAAAATTATGCAATATCAAAAAAGCATTCAATTGCAATATGCGATTTTATTAGAGGTAAAACCATTACAGAAGCAATAGCATTATTAGAAAAAGTAAGACAAAAAAGAATTGCAGTTCCAATGAAAGGAGAAATTCCACATAAGAAAGGAATGGCTGGCGGAAGATATCCTGTAAAAGCATCACTTTATTTTATAAAATTATTAAAGAATTTGAAAGGAAATGCATCTGTGAAAAATTTAGATGCTGATACAACAATAATTAAAACTGCAATAGCAAATAAAGGTGTTAAGGGAGTAAGATCTGGAAGAAGGGGAAGAACAGGAAAGAATACTCATGTTACATTAACTGCAGAAGGAAAAGAAGTCATTAAGGAAAAAAGAAAACCTTTAGAAAAGATTTCATCCAAAGAAGAGAAAAAACCTGAGGAAAAAGAAACAAAACACGAAGAAAGTCAGGAAAGCAAAGCAGAAAAAGAAATTAAAGAAGAAAGGGAAAAAAGCATTCCAGTACCAAAACAAGAAGTGCAGGATGCAAAAGAAATAAGACAAGAAACAAAAGAACATGTGAAAAAACATTTTAGAGAAAAAGATAGGATTATACATGGTGAAGAAGGAGGAAGAAAATAAACACAAAATAGAAAATGATTGGAAAACAATTTATTGGTGCAAAGAAAAAGGAATTCATTATTAAGGAATTTATTAAAAAAGAATTAGGTAAAGGAAAAATTAGTAAAATTGGGGTTGAAAGAACACCATTGGGAGAGAGAATTATTGTTCATACTACAAAACCAGGATTAATTATTGGAAGAAGAGGATTGGCAATACAAGATTTAACTGCATTGCTTAAAGAAAAATTCAAGCTTGAGAATCCGCAAATTGAAATTGTGGAAATAATAAAAGCAGAACATGATGCTCAATTTATGGCAGACAATATAGCATCTGCATTAGAGAGATTTGGACAATTAAGATTCAAGTCAATTGCTTACAGGGCTTTGCAAAGAATTATGGAATCTGGTGCATATGGAGCTGAAATAAGATTAAATGGAAAACTTCCAAGTGATAGAGCTAAAGGGTGGAGATTTGCTTATGGATATCTGAAAAAAACAGGAGCATCTGCTGATGAGATTGTTGATAAAGCATATTCAAGTGCTAATACAAAACCAGGAGTAGTTGGCATAAAAGTTTTTATAGTGCCACCAACTTCTGATATTAGGGAAATAAAAGATAGAGAAATTGTTGAAGAGGTTATAGAAATAAAAGCAAAAGAAATAAAAACGAAAAAGGAAAAGGATAAAGAAAAACCAGAAGAAAAGAAAAAGGAAGAAGAGAAAATAGAAAAAACACCAAAGAAAATAAAAAAAGAAAAGGAAAATAAAGGTTAAGGATGGCTATACTCAAAAGCAAAAATTTGAAAGAGATTGATGCTGAAGAATTAAAAAGCAAATTAAAAGAGCTTAGATTAGAATTAATAAAACTTTCTTCTCAAAAAGCAAGTAAAAGTGTTAGTAATCCTGGAAGAATAAGAGAAATAAAAAGAAGTGTTGCAAGGATTTTAACTGAAGAGAATATAAGAAAAAAACAAGGAAAGAAAATTCCAGGAATAAAAAAACCAAGAAAAATAATTAAAAAATCAATGTTTCATAATAAAAACAAATGAATATATGTCCTAAATGCGGATTGCCTAAGATAGCTTGTACTTGCGAGACTATTGCAAAAGGAGAACAGCATATAAGAGTAAGAACAGTGAAAAGGAAATTTGGAAAATTAACTACATTAATAGAGGGGATTGACAAGAAAAGTGTTAACATAAAAGAAACTGCAAAAAAATTAAAGCATGAATTTGTTTGCGGTGGCACAGTTAAAGGAGACACAATTGAACTGCAGGGAAATCACAAAGACGGAGCAAAAGAAAAACTGATAAAATTGGGCTTTTCTGCAAGTATGATTGAAATTGCTTAAGATGAAAAGCATATTAAAAGAAGAACTAATTGGATTAGATGTAGAAGTAATTAATGCAAAGAATAAAGCATTAATTGGGATAAAGGGGAAAATCATTGATGAAACAAAATATACTCTTGTTATTGAAACTAAGAAAGGAATAAAAAAAGTTTTGAAAGAACAAGTAACATTAAAGCTTCCATACAAGAGCAAGAAACTTGCTGTTGAGGGAAAACTTTTAATAGGAAGGGCATATGAAAGATTAAGAAAATAAAACCTTTTTAGAAAATGGCAAAGAAGAAAGAAACAAAAGCACAAACAAAAACAAAGCAAGAAGAAAAGAAAGAAGTAGAGAAAAATGTATGTAATGATAAAAAATGTCCATTTCATGGTAATTTAAGTTTAAGAGGAAGAACTTTTGCAGGTGAATTAACAAGAAAAAGAGGAAAAACAGTAAAAGTTGAATGGTTAAGATATAAGTATTATCCAAAATATGAAAGATATACAAAAGTAATGAGTGGTGTTTTTGCTTATTTGCCAGAATGTTTGCATGACCAAGTGCAAATCGGTGATAGAGTAAAAATAACAGAGTGTAGGCCATTAAGCAAAACAAAACATTTTGTTGTTGTTGGAAAAGTCAAGAAGAAGGAGTAAGGATGAGAAAATGAGTTTAGAAAAGAAATGCTTGGCATGCAATAGTGAAAATTTAGATAAAGGAAATCTTTATACTGTGGGTGGAACTGCGTATCAATCTGGTGGAAGATTTAGTGCTTTTAATTTTTCAAAAATGTTTGAAATTGACGTTTACGCATGTTTAGATTGTGGTTATATTGGAGCTTACTTACCAGAAAAAGAATTAAACAGATTAAGAATCCTTAAAGCAAAGCAAGCTAAAAAGAAAAAAGAGTAATTAAATCATTTCTGAATCTTTTCTTGATATTTCTAATAAATAATGCCTTAAAGAATTATAATTTCGTGTCTCTTCTTCAGAATTAAGTGGTGGAAAACGTACTCTATATCTGTGAGTTTCACTCAAAGGAACTCTTTCATCATTCTTATAATCTATAACAAATTCTCCAGCTTGCTCTTCCAAGTTTTCTTTTTTTGCTCTTCCATTCTAAAATATAGTCTATAATCCTTAAATATTTTTCTCAAGAACTTCTCTAATTAATTCCATGCATTCTTTGTAATCCTTAACTGGGATGCAATCAATGCCTGTTCTTTTTACAGGATAATCATTTCCACCAGGAACAATTGCATCACCAATAAAAACCATATTTTCTTTTGTTACTTGCAATGCTGTTTCTATCTGATATATTGCATATGCTTTATCAATTCCTTTTTTAGTTACATCAATACTTGTTGTTCCTGAAACATTTACTTCAAATTCTGTCAAATACTTATCAAGAATTTCTTTTATGGCTTTTCTTTTCTCTCTTGTAGGATCATATTTTTCTTTTAATTCTCTTGGCGCATCTTGTCCAAATACAGAAAAAGTAATCTGGCTATTTCTATCTTCAATAACCTCTCCATAAGTTTTCTGAGGATGTTTATAATTCAATTCATGAAATGTCTTTTCAAATGCATCATAAATTCTCTTTTTTTCTTCTGCAGAAAATGCTAATTCATAAACTTTTTTCCATTCATTATCATACTTATAAAAGCAAGATGAACAAGTTGGGAATAAAAATAAATTATTAAAATTTGATTCTGCATCAAGGTGATCAATAAATTGTTTTTTATACTGCTTAAAATCAGCTCCAGAAACAACTGCTACTTTTCTTTTTTCAAGTAATTTTGTAAATAATTCTGACATTTCTAGCTCAATAGGAGACTTTGTTGGAGTAAGTGTTCCATCAAGGTCAAAGATGATAAGTTTGCCTTCTCTTATTTTATACATAACCTTTAAAAATCTCCTTTATCTTTATAAAATTTACTTAAATAGTGAAAATTCAAAAATGAAACCAATAAAAGCAAAAGCCAGAGGATTGACAATTGGAAGTAAAGTTGTTGCCTGTGATAATAGTGGAGCAAAGATTGTAAGAATTGTTGCAATTAAAAGGAGAAGCAAAACTGTCAAGGGCAGAAATCCTTCTTGTGGTATTGCAGATTTAATAAAGATTTCAGTAAGAAAGGGAGAAGCAAAAATGAAAGGAAAGGTTTTTGATGCTGTTATTGTAAGGCAAAGAAAAGAATTTAGAAGACTTACAGGAGAGAGAGTTAAATTTGCAGATAATGCTGTTGCTTTGCTTAAAGATACAAAAGGAAATCCCAAAGGCACCCTTATAAAAGGACCAATAGCAAGAGAAGTATCAGATAGGTGGCCAAATGTTGCAAAAAATGCATCTCTAATCCTCTAAGTGTCTTAATAAGATTTAAAAGCTTCATTTTTTAAAAACTAATAGTTAAAATGGCAAAAACAAAGAAATTCCTAAAAACTTGGAAATCAAGTGTAAAGCCTGGAAAACAAAGGAAATACAGAGCTAATGCACCATTACATGTTAAGAGAAAATTAATTTCCTCTCATTTAAGTAAAGAATTTAAAAGAAAGTATTTAAGAAGAAGTTTTCCTCTTCGTAAAGGAGATAGTGTAAAGATTTTAAGGGGACAATTCAAGGGCAGAAGAGCAAAAGTTGCGTCTATTGACTTAAAAAAATTAAGAGTGTACTTAGAAGGAATTCAAAGACCTAAGAGAGATGGAACAAAAGTTAATGTTAATTTTGATCCTTCAAACTTGATGATAATTGAATTTAATTTGGAAGATAAGAAAAGAATAAAATCTTTGGAAATTAAACTTAAAAAATAAAGAAAATGGCATACTTAAAAAGATTAGCAATGCCAAAAACATGGCCACTTGCAAGAAAAGGAACCACATACATAGTTACACCTTTACCTGGAAGAAAATTAAAAAATAGTATTCCTGTTTCTCTTGTTATTAAGTATATTGGATTTGCAAAAACAAACAAAGAAGTTAAATTTATTTTAAATGCTGGAAGAGTCAAAGTCAATAACAGAACTGTCAAAGAACTTGCTTTTCCAATAGGATTATTTGATGTTATTTCTTTTATTATTACAAAAAGATATTTCAGACTTTTATTCAAAAATAAAAAATTATTTCTTCATGAGATAAATGAACAAGAATCAAAGATAAAACCTGCAAAAGCAATTAAAAAAACTTTATTAAAAGGCAATAAATTACAAATAAATCTTGATGATGGAACAAATTTACTTTCTAAAATAGACTGCAAAACAGGAGATACTTTAGTTTTTGATTTGGAAACAAATAAAATAGATGTAATAAAATTTGAACAAGGAAATTTAGCATATTTGGTTGGGGGGAAACATCTTGGAAGTTTAGTTAAAATTAAGGAAATAAAAGGCAAATTAATTTTTTGTGAATCTGATTCTAAAAAATTCAATGTATTAAAAGAAAATATTTTTGTTATTGGTAAAAATAAACCTGTAATTTCATTACCAAATGAAAATGAGTAAAATGAAAGAAATAAAATTAGATAAAGTTGTATTAAATATTGGTGTTGGAAATGATGAAGCTAAATTAGCAAAAGCTATGAAACTGCTTGAAGTTATTACAGGAAAAAAACCAATTAAAACTCTTGCAAAAAAAAGACTTGCTGCTTTCAAAATTCGTCCTGGATTGCCTATTGGGTGTAAGGTAACATTAAGAAAAAAAGAAGCAGAAGATGTTTTACACAGAATGTTAGAAGGAATTGAATACATAATTCCTAAAAGACAATTTAATACCGGGGGATTTAGTTTTGGTATTAAAGAATATATTCAAGTTCCAACAATTCCTTATCAGAGAGATGTTGGATTACTTGGCTTTGATGTGCATGTTGCTTTTAAAAAAGCAGGATATAGGATAAAAGAAAGAAAAGTTAAAACAGGAAAAATACCAAAAAGACATCATGTGAATAAGGATGAAGTGATGGATTATGCTCAAAAAAATTTTAATATTAAAATAGAATAAAATGACAGCCTCAAATTGGAAAAAAATATTGAAACAGCTTAAAAGCAAGCCAGAAAAGATGAAGAAATTCATAAAGCACAATAAGCCAAAAGAAAGAAAATCTGGAATTGCAGCACAGAAATGTCAGAGGTGTGGAAGATTTGGAGCACACATTAGTAGTTATAATTTGCATTTGTGCAGACAATGTTTCAGAGAAATAGCAAAAGAAATCGGATTTAAAAAATACTCTTAAAAAAATGGTACAATACGATCACTTAGCAAATTTATTGAACCACCTTGTTAATAATAAAAAGGTTAGAAAATATAAATGCGAATTCAAACCATTAAACAAATTAGTAGTTGCTGTTCTCGAAGTTATGAAAAAAAATGGTTACATAAAAGATTTCTTAGTAAAAAAAGATTCAACAGGCGGTGTTCTTGAAATAGAAATTGGAAATCTTAATTTATGCAGAGCAATAAAACCAAGATTTAATGTTAAAGGTGATAGTTATGATAAATATATTAGAAGATTTTTGCCTTCTAGAAATTTAGGAATAATAATTGTAAGCACAAATAAAGGATTACTTACACACAGAGAAGCAATTGAAAAGGGAGTTGGAGGAAAGCTTATTGCTTATTGCTATTAAAATGAAAAAAGATATTTTATTGCATGTAAATATTCCAGAAGATGTTGAGATTTCTTTAGCAAGAGAAGGAAGAGAAATAAAAGCTAAACATAAAGACAAGGAAATTGTTGAAGTTTTCATTCTTGGAAAATTAAAGCTTGAATTAGATGGGAAAAAACTTTTAATCAAAGCTTTAAAAGGAACAAAAAGAGAAAAAAAGCTTGCAGGAACAATAAGAGGAAAGATAAGTAATATGATCAAGGGTGTGATAGAAGGTTTTACATATAAATTACAGATTGCAAGTTCACATTTTCCTATGAGGGTAGAGGTTGATAAAACAAAAGGAATTATTACAGTAAAAAATTACCTTGGTGAAAGAATTCCAAGAAAAGCAAAAATTCTTCCAGATGTAGAAATTAAAATTGAGAATGATATTATTACTGTTTTTTCAAAAAGAAAAGAAGCAGCAGGACAAACAGCTGCAAATATAGAAAAAACAACTAAAGCAGGATCTAGAGATAAAAGAATTTTCCAGGACGGGATATATCTTACAGAAAAGCCAAAATAAAACCCTTTAGAAAACGCATAGAAATCAAAGATTTCTGGCGCGCAGAAAACAGAATGTTTTCATGCGGGTTTTCATCCCAAAACAAAAAAATAAAACCCAAAAAATCAAGATAAAAAAATAATAAAATGGTAGAGAGAAAGAAAAAGCCTAAATTTTTGAGAAAAGACTGGCATAAAAAGTCTAAGTTAGGCAAGGGTAGAAAGAAAATACGGAAATGGGTAAAACCAAGAGGAAGACATAGCAAACTTAGAGAGAAAAGGAAAGGACATGGTAAATCTGTTTCAATTGGTTATTCTCAAGCAAAAGAAATAAGGGGCAAAATTCAAAATCTTATTCCAAGAATGGTAAGTAATGTTTCTGAACTAGACAAGGTGACAAAAAATGAAATTGCTATTTTCACATCTGTTGGATTAAAAAAGAAAATAGAAATGGCAAAGAAAAGCAAGGAAAAAGGAATAAAAGTGAATTTTAATATTGACAAGTTTTTGGAAGGAGCACAGAAGAAAGTTGAACAAAGAAAATTAAAAAGAAAAGGCAAAGAACAGGCAAGAGAAGAGAAAGAGAAAAAGGAAAAAGAAACAAAGAAGGAAGAAAAAGAAGAAAAAACAGAAAGTAAGGAAGAAAAAGATAAGGAAACAGAAGAAAAGAAAGAGAAAAAGGAAAAAGAAGAAAAGAAAGCATTGATGAAGCCTGTTGAAAAAGAAAAGCATAGGGAAATGGTTCAAAAAAAACAAATTATTCAAAGAAAAACATTTGAGGGTTCAAAATAATAAGATAAAGGAAAATGGTATTCAAAACAAGAAAAAGAATGTCTGCACAAATCCTGAAAGTGGGAGAAAATAGAGTGTGGTTTGATTCTGATAGATTATCTGAGATTAAAGAAGCTATAACAAAGCAAGATATTCGTGACTTGATTAAAGATGGTGCAATTAAAGCAAAACCAATAAAAGGAACAAGCAGAGGAAGACACAGGAAAAGATTGCAACAAAAAAGAAAAGGATTAAGACAAGGACCTGGAAAAAGAAAAGGTATGAGAAGTACAAAAAGATATGGAAAAAAAGTTTGGATGAAAAGAGTCAGGTTATTAAGAAAAATTCTTTCTGAAAATAAAAAGAATATTACTTTAGAAAAATATTGGCAATTAAGAAAAGAAATTAAAGCTGGAGAAATGAAGTATAAAAAAAATTTATTTGAAAGGATAAAAGAGAAAGAAAAATGAGAAACAAAAGAATAACAATCAGGCATAGAAGAAGAAGGGAAGGTAAAACAGATTATAAAGCAAGATTAAAATTACTTTCATCTAGTTTGCCAAGACTTATTATAAGAAAAAGCAATAAATATATTGTTGCACAGCTTATTGAAAGCAAAGAAGCCCAGGATTATATTATATGTTCAGTAAATTCAAAAGAATTAAGCAAGTATGGATGGAATAATAGTAAAAAGAATGTTCCTGCTTCATACTTGACTTGCTTTTTGCTTGTTAAAAAATGCAAAGGCAAAGTAAAGAAAGCAATACTTGATGCAGGATTATACAGAAGCACAACTGGTTCAAGAATTTATGCATGCTTGAAAGGAGCTGTTGATGCTGGATTGCAAATTCCATATTCAGAAGAAATAATTCCAAAAGAAGAAAGAATAAAGGGAATGCATATAAATGAAAAGATTGTAAAAGATTTTGAGCAAGTAAAACAAAAAATTTCAGAGATTAAATAAAATAAAATGAGAATACCACAAAGAAGAAATCAATCACAAGGCAGAAGGCAAGGTGGAAGAGACCAGAGAGGCAAGAGAGAAGAGAAAAAGGTAGAATGGATTCCAAAAACAGAGATTGGAAAACTAGTGAAATCAGGAAAAATAAATAGAATTGAGGAACTCTTTGATAAAGAATACAGGATAATGGAGCCTGAAATCATAGATCATCTTACAGCTGTTAAAGAAGACTTTCTTGCAATAGGACAAGCTAAAGGAAAATTTGGTGGAGGAAAAAGAAGAATATGGAGACAAACTCAGAGAAAAACAGCAGAAGGAAATATTCCATCATTTGCATGTCTTGCAGTTGTTGGAAATGAAAATGGTTTTGTTGGAGTTGGTTTTGGAAAAGCAAAAGAAACATTGCCTGCAAGAGAAAAGGCAGTTAAAACAGCAAAAGTTAGCATGATTAAAGTTAATAGGGGATGTGGAAGTTTTGATTGTGGTTGTGATGAAAAACATAGTGTTCCATTTAAAGTTGAAGGAAAAGTTGGAAGTTCAAAAATAGTTTTAATGCCAGCACCAAAAGGAACTGGACTTGTAATAGATAATGAATGTAAAAAGATAATGAGGCTTGCAGGGATAAAAGATATTTACAGCAAGACCTTTGGACAAACAAGAACAAAATTCAACCTTGCAAGAGCATGTATTAAAGCTTTAGAACAAACAACAAAAATGGTTGGTAATAAAACCCTTTAGAAAAGGTTTTTATCCCAAAAAAAAACAATAAAATAAAATATAAAATAATAAAAATGTTAGCTGTAATAAGAATCAGAGGAATGGTAGGAAGAAGCAAAAAGGTAAATGACACTTTCCAAAAACTTAGACTTAGAAAGAAGCATGTTTGTGTTGTTATGCAAGAAAAAAAAGAACTTGTTGGAATGGTTAAGAAATTAAAAGATTTTGTTGCATATGGTGAAATTGATAAAGAAACTTTAAAACTTCTTATTGAAAAAAGAGGAAATTATGTTGGAGACAAAAGAGTAAAAGAAATTGATGATGTATTTGTTGAAAATCTCATGAATGGAAAAGCTAAATTACAAGATAAAAAAATAAAGCCTTTTTTCAGATTGCATCCAGCAAAAGGTGGATTTGGAAGATATGGATTAAAGAAAGCATATACAGAAAAAGGTGCTTTGGGTTACAGGGGCAAGGAAATAAATTCTCTTATTAAAAAAATGTTATAATGAAAATGGAATTTACAGAATATCAAAAAAAAGCGTGGGAAACTGCAGTTTATCCTAACAAAGGAAACAATATTAGCTATGCTGCTATTGCTCTTGGTGGAGAATCAGGAGAAGTGCTTGACAAAATTAAAAAAATTCTCAGAGATCATGGCGCACAAATAAATGAAGAGAAAAAGCAAGAGATTGTTAAAGAACTTGGAGATGTGCTTTGGACTGTTGCTGCGCTTGCAACAGAGTTAAAGGTTGATTTAAATGATGTTGCTGAAAAGAATGTTAAGAAGATCACAGATAGACAAACAAGAGAGGTTGTAAA
>JAHJTU010000055.1 GCA_018829485.1 Nanobdellota archaeon
GTTACTAAAACACCCTATAACCAAAACAAAATACTCAACAATCCCAAGATAACAGCAACTTCAATTATATAACCAAGTAATATGAATTCATGCTTCATTTTAAATCCAAAGTTCTCATGGAATGCATTCATCTTTTTGAAAAAAGCCATTTTCTTGAATTTGAATAGCCATGCAGAACCATCAATAGCATCAGGAAGAATAGCAAAAAATGCTCCAATAAAAACAGGCAAAAATCCTAATTTTAATGCAAAGTAAATTACAAATGCTAATCCAATAATAATATCAAACATAACAATATACCAATCTTTCCTAGTATACTGACTTTTTCTCTTAAAACTTCCAGTATCAATATGTGGCAATGCATCTAAAAGAAAATGAGAAAGAAATGCAATAATAGCAATAAGAAATAAATTACTAAGAGAATATCCAATTAATGTTCCAAGTAATGCATGTGCAAGGAATATCATTTTCTTTTGCTCTTTTCTACTTTATTTATTAGTTTTTTCTTTTTAATAATTTTGGGATAAAAACCTTTTCTATCTTCTTTCGTGAACGTTTCTTTTCTTTGGGATAAAAACCTTTTTTCTAAAAAAGGGTTTTAAGTGAGGGAGAAGGGATTCGAACCCTCGCAGGCACTAAGCCACTGGATTTCGTATCCTTAGAGAGACCTTAAGTTTGACTTCTGATATCTTTTTTCTATCAGAACCAGTCCATTTGGCCACTCTGGCACTCCCTCATGCTTTATATCTCAGAATTATTGCTTATAAAGTTTTTTGGTAGATAAAAGTTCTGGTTTTCTTGTAAGGTATTTTACTTAAAGCAAGAATTAAAGAAAACTAAAACCCGGTCTTGCCGAAGCAATACTGGGGAACATATGACTATTATTGTGTATTTTAGATTTAAATAAGTTTCGATGAATAATTTTCAGGTTCTATTTCTTTTTTCCTTTACTTATGATGCTTATTATGTCCTGCATGATGTCCCTTATTTAATCTTATAGCAATATAAATCAAGACAACTAATGCTACTCCAAGAAGGACAAATCTTACAACATCACCTAATGCAGTCCAAGCTCTCATAGATGAAACAAGAATAAGCAATGCTCCACCACCCATTAAGCCAGCACCAACAACATCTAATGAAAATAATAATGCTCCTACTGCAATAGCAATTAATCCAACAATCACAGCAACAATAAAGTAATTCTTAGCCCATTTTTCTCTTGCATCATTATAGTCTTTATTACATGTACTGCAATCAAAATCTACAAGACAGCCATATTCATCATATGTATAATTAACCATGGCATTTCCTGAACCATAGCAATTATCAATCATAGCATCTAATTCTGGAGTTGCAGGGCATGTGTATTGTTCAGTCATTCTAACAGGAGTTGTTTTTGGATAATAACTTTCCTTGCAATAATCTTCATACATTGGCTCTTTATAGAAAAGCTGAATTCCATAAACAGAGAATAAAGTGAATATAATTATAATTGCAATAATAAGAATAATATTTTTTGCACTTGCCATAATAATATACTTTTTGGAAATTTAAAAACCCATCTTTTAAGAATTTATTAATCTAATGTATTTTCTAAATTCTTACTAAGAGTTCTTATTGCTTCCATTCTCTTTTCCCATTCTGTTTTAGAAACAATTCTTGGTGTTGAACCATAACGAATTACTTCACAATCCTCAATTGGAACATAATCTATATTATCTTCTGGCAAATAATTTTCTTGGTCTGTGTATGACATATTCTTAACAAAACATTATCTTTTAAATATTTTCTTAATATCTTCAAAAACCATTTTAGGTTTAGGTTCACCATTAATAATATGCACAATGCTCTTCTTCTTGTAAAGATTTAAAACAGGCAAAGTTTCTTTTCTGAAAATGCTTAATCTTTTCTTTATTGCATCTGGTTTATCATCATCTCTTTGCACTAATTTGCCTTTGCATTTATCACAAATACTTTGTTTTTTTGGCTTTTTTGTTATCACATTATAAATTTCCTTGCACTTAGAACATACTCTTCTTGCACTTAATCTTTCTATTGCTAAACTATCATCTATATCAATTAAGAAAATATAATCTAATTTGATTTTTGCTTTTTCCAATGCCAAAGCTTGTATCATGCTTCTTGGAAAACCATCTAAGATAAATGATTGCAAGGATTTTATTTCATTAAGAATTATTTTATTAGTAAGTTCATTTGGTGCAAGTTTTCCCGAATTTAATATTTCCTTGACTTTCTTTCCTAAGCTTGTGTGTTCCTTGGAAATTTTCCTTAATAAATCACCCGCTGTTATTAATGGTATTTGATACTTTTCAGAAATAAGTTCACCTTGAGTTCCTTTTCCACTTCCTTGCTTTCCTAAAAGAATTATCTTCATCTTTCCTCTTTTTATTTTTCTTTTGATGAACCTTTTCCTAAAAGTTTCTTCTGACAATTAGAACAATATGGTTTTCCTTTTATATATGTGCCTTTAAGTTTCTCCATAAATGTTTCATCTATTTCCTTATTGCATTCTGTACATCTCATCTTCTAATCCTTGAATTTTTTCAACAATATCATTCCACGAATATACTCTTTTCATATTCTCTGGCAAAGAATCTGATTTATCTAATTGATTCCAAGGCTGATTATATAATAAAACTTTTGTTCCATTCTCAGAACATTTTCTTGCAAAACTAAGATTATCATCAATATGAACTTTAACTTTTAATTCCTTGCATGCTTGTGCTTTTTCATATCCACTTTCTTCTTCATACCAAGGACTTGTGAAACATGCTTTGGAAAATTTATCTGGGAAATAATTAGAAAGCCATTCAATGCTTTTATCTTTAACAACTGAAGCTCTTGAAGTAATAACAACTAAATCATGTTTTTTGCTTAAAATATCAATTGCTTCTTGTGAACCTTCAACTGGTTGTATGTTTCTAAAATACTTACTATTGTAAAAATCAAAAACCCTTTCTAATGATTCTTCTTTTGTGCAATTCCAAATTTTCCATAAGTCAAATGAGTTAAATTGTTCTTTTTCAAAATTGGTATTATACTTATCATTATGGTATTTAATTAACTCTGGCAAAACACCTGCCAATACTCCATCTAAATCAACACCAATTATCATAACAATAAAAAAGAAAGAAAATTTAAATAAGTTTCTTAATCTTTACTTATTTAATTACTGCTCTGCTTAAAGGTGTTGCAGTTTTCCACATATTTTCAAATAAATGCTTTAATGTGGATGCAAAAAATTCTGTATTAAGCCATACTCCTGTATCATAATTTGGATGTACTTTATTATCATCCATTATCATAAAAAGTAATTCTCGGCCATCAATAATGCAGAATCTTGCTTTTGGTGAAGTAACATGCCTGACTTCTGCAAATTTTGATAATTCTTTTGCTTCTTTTTCATTCTTCTTTGTAATTGGTGCTGCAATCCTTACTTTTATTCCTCTTGACTTGGCTTTTTTCAATGAAGCTTTTAATGATTCAAACTTTCTTCCAAGTCCTTCTTCTGTTGTTACAATAGAAATATCGTTTTCTGCATTTCTAACAAGACTATCTAAGTGATTGTATAAATTATTCCTTCCTCTTAATGCTCCAGAAAAATCAGTTGGTTCAAAATACTTAATTCCTTGTTGATGCAATGCAGTTATATCCTTCAGCATATCACTTCCTTTGAGTTTCTCTAATTTATCAACCCTGTCTTTTGCTTCCTCATGCACATTCTTTTTTGACCTTTCAATAACTTCTTCTGGCTTAAGTGCAATAAACTTAATTGGCTTTCCAAGTTTCATTATAACAAATCCTCTCTTCTCTAAGCTTTCAAGAATGTCATAAGTTCTGCTTCTTGGTACATTACCTATATCACTTAATTCACCTGCAGTAGAAACACCCCTACTTAACAAAGCAGTCCAAATTCTCACCTCATAAAGATTAAGATTAAAAATTCTTCTTAATTGATTGAGAAGTTCTTCTTTCACTATCATTTTTAGGGTTGTGAAGCAAAATATTTAAAGCTTTCTCAGTTTTTGCTCCTCTTTTATTCTTAGAATCTTTTATCCCTTTATAGTTTATATACTTTTCTGTGACTCCCTAAAACAGATAAAAAATATAGAAAAATATTAAAAATTTATACTTTTTCAAATGAAATTTCAAATTCTTTTTCTTTTATTTTAAATTTATCCTTGAATTTTAATACTTTTCCTGATTCTGAAATTTTTGTAGCATTAACTAATTCCTTAATCTTTTTTTCATCCAATACTTTCATATCTTTTCCAACTATTAACAAGTTTATTTTATCCTGTTTTTGCAAGCCAGAATTTTTTCTTAATGCTTGAATTCTTCTTACAATTTCTCTTGAAAATCCCTCTTTCAGCAATTCTTGTGTTGGTATTGTATTAAGTGCAATCTTGCCTTTTCTGAATTCCTTCCCTTTTGTAACTTTTGTAATTGAAATCTTCTTAACATTAATCTGCTTCTTAACAATATTTTCAAGTTTCTTTACTGCTTCTTTAACTTCTTTTTCTTGTGTATCTAATTTCAATTCTTGTAATGGCCATCTTAATCCAATTTTTTCAGATTCTCTTTCAGCAAGTGCAGATTCAATAACTTCCTTTGCTATTATTGCTTGCTCTTCAAGTTTCTTGTCAATAAATTTCTCATTTGCTTTTGGCCATTGCATAAGATGAATACTTTCTCCAGAAAATTCATTGCATGGGAATTCTTTTTTGAATTGCTGATAAATTTCTTCTGTTATAAATGGGCATGAAGGAGCAAGCATCAACAAACATTTGTAGTAGACTTCTGAAATAGTATTAAGGGTGGTTTCTCTTTCTTTCTTTGTTCCTGAAGAAATTTTGTCTCTGGTAAACTGGATATAAGATCTGCTTAAATCCAAGAAAAGCTCTTCAATTAAAGTTGGTATTTTATTAAATTGTAAATCCTCAAATAATTCATTGACTTGTTTTATTGTGCTGTTTAATCTTGAAAGAATATACTTTTCTTCAATTCCAAGATTGCTTGCTTTAAATGTTGGTCTGCCAATTATTTTTGCATAATCTATTAAATACTTAGAGATATTGTAAAAAACAGTAAGATTTCTGAATTTAACTTCAGCTTCTCTATGCTCATAGTTCAAATCCAATCCAGGTGGACAGCCAGAAATTATGTATAATCTTGTAGCATCAACACCATATTTCTGAATAACTTCTTCTGGACTTATGCTATTACCTAATGATTTTGACATTTTTCTTCCCAATGCATCATTAATAAATCCATGCATGTAAACAGATTTGTAAGGATGTTTTTCAAATGCAACCATAGATGCAACAAGAAGCAAATTAAACCATCCCCTAATCTGATCTTTGCCTTCCATAATTATATCAGCAGGCCAATACTTCTTGAATAAATCTGTTTTTTGAGGATAGTATAAACATGTCCAACTTGTGCTTCCAGCATCAACCCATACATCAAGAACATCAGGAATCCTTTTCATTAAATTATTGCATTTGCATTTAATTTTTATTTCATCAATATAAGGCATGTGCAAATCCTTTGGTGCTTTCTTGCCTGATTTTTTCTCAAGTTCTGCAATGCTTCCAATAACTTCATAATTTTTGCATCTTTCACATTTCCAAATTGGCAAAGGAATGCCCCAATAAATCTGTCTTGTAATCCCATTATCTCTTAAATTCTCCAACCAAGAATTCATCCATTTCTCACCTGCCCAATCAGGTTGCCATTTAACTTTCTTATTTAATTCAATCATCTTCTTTTTTAATTTGTTTTCAACATCAAAGAACCATTGATTTGTTGTTCTAAATACAACTGCAGATTTACATCTCCAACAATGTGCATAATCATGAGAAACTTTTGTTTTTGCAAGCAAAATTCCTTTTTTCTCTAATTCTTGAGTAAATTTCTTGTCATCTCTTCTTGCTTTCCATCCAGAGAATTTTCCAACATCTTCTAGATTTCCTTGTTCATCTAAAGTATTGTATGCTGGTAATTTCATTCTATGTCCAACTTCATAATCTTCGGGCCCACAACCAGGAGCACAATGCACTAATCCTGTTCCAGAAGAAGTATTAACATATTCTGAACTAAGAACAACAGAATAAGCATTCTTATTTTTATCTTTTAAGTTTTTATGGAATGGAATTTCATCAAAGAAAGGTTGCTTGTAATATAATCCTTTTAATTTCTCACCTTTAAATTCTTCTACAATCTTAAACTTTCTTCCAACAACACCAGCAATTACAGCTGCTGCAAGTGCTTTTGCAATTATCCATTTCTCTTTCTTTTCTTTACCATCAAGAATTTCTACTTTAACATAATCTAATTCAGGATTAACCATAACAGCTAAATTATAAGGCAATGTCCATGGTGTTGTTGTCCATACAAGTAAGTATTCATTTTTTTTGTCATCAATTGCAAACTTTACAAAAATACTTTCATCTTTTATTTCTTTATATTCAAGTTCATGTTTAGCTAAAGATGTTGCACATTTAGGACACCAGTGCATTGTTTTTTTCCCTTCATAAAGATAGCCATTTTCATGGGCTTTTTTTACAAGCCACCAATTACCTTCAATAAAATCATTACTTAAAGTCATGTAAGGATTATCCCAATCCATCCACACTCCCATTTTCTTGAATTGTTTTGTCATTGTATTCATATTTTCAATTGCAAATTTCTCGCATTCTTTTACAAATTTTTCAACACCATACTTTTCAATTTCCTTTTTTTCTATCTTAAGTTTCTCCAGAACTTTATGGGTAATTGGCAATCCATGCATATCCCATCCAACTCTATCCCACACATAAAATCCTTTCATTCTTTTTGTTCTCAAATAGAAATCTTTCAATGACTTATTCCAAGCTGTTCCAACATGAATCTCACCAGTTGTATATGGTGGCCCATCTAAGAAATATATTGGCTTTTTCTTTGATTTTTTAGATTTCTCTCTAACTTTCTCATATATCTTCTTAGTTCTCCAAAATTCCAATATCCTAGGCTCAATTTCTTTTGAATTATACATTTTTACACATCTTTATTTACTTCTTCACCTTTTTAAAAACATTATGATACATATCTTGAATATGTTTGTCTTTTATCTTATGCAAATTAAACTTTTTTTCTAAATCATGGAACTTCTTTACAGCTTTTTCTTTATTTTTATAATGTAACAACAAATTAATTGTTTTTAGCCTTGATAAAATATGTCTTTTTCTTAAATTGTTTAATTCCATCCATAATAGGAATATTGTAACTAATGTAAGTATTGAAGCAAGACTCCAGTATAATAATAATGCATATTTTTCTAAAAGGTTGATTTGTGCTTGTGCTGGTTTTTCTATTCTTACAACAAAACTGCAATCAGGACATGAAAGACCACCACAATCAATTCCTGTTTCATCATAATTTTTAATTCCATCTTCACAATACCAACAATATTCTTCGTCTTCTAAAGGCCTTATTTCACCCAAATCAATATCAATTCTTGGAAGTTCTTGATTCAAAACAGTCCTCATTCTTGCAACTTTATTTCCATTAGCATCTAAAATAACTATGTGTTTAACAAAACACCATTCTTCCTCTTGAAATAAATATCTTGACTTATCACATACTCTTTTATCAAGCATATTTTGTTTGCATCCATTCAAATCAACACATATTCTTTCTTGTTTTTCAAGTGTGTCTTGAAATTCAAAACCATTAATTAAAATCTTATCAATATCATAATCTGATTTGCATTTTGTCCATTCTCCACAAACCCAATTAGAAATGCATTCCTGTGTTTCATTTGTTATTGTTTCATTACCACAGGATTCATATTCTATTTTTTCATTTAAACATCCATTCAAATCAACAACTCTTCTTGCTTTTTGTCCATTAATGCATTCTGTCCATTCACTATAAACATAATCAGGAGCACAAACACATTGTGGAATTCCATCTCTTAATCTACATTCTTCTTTTGTACTGCAATAATCAACTATTTGCCAGCAATTAGGATAACTTCCAGAACATTCTTCTATAGAATCACCAGAACATTTTCTATCTCCTGTTGTGCAAGAACAAACATCATTATCGCCTCCACCCCCATTGTCTCCTCCTCCACCAGTAGATTCAGTATAGATTGTTACTGTTCTTATGTTTGTTTCATTTAAATGCAAAGAATCATTTGCCAATACTTTATACAAATAAGTTGCATCAGATAAACTTGAAAGAGTATAATTGCATGTAACATTCTTTGCATCTGCATTATTTGTTTTTGTCATTGTATAATTTACTGAA
>JAHJTU010000056.1 GCA_018829485.1 Nanobdellota archaeon
TACTGATTTTAATCACCCTTTAGCTGGGAAAAGAATTATTTACAAGATAATTGTTAAAAAGAAGATTGAAAAAGACTCTGAAAAAGTTGATATTTTGCTTAGTAATTATTTAAGATTGGATAAAGATAAGTATGAGATTGAAGATAAGCAAGTATTTTTGAAAATAAAATTGCCAGATTTACTTATTAAGGAAATTGAAAAGAAAATCAAAGAATTAGTTGGAGATTATTCTTTGGAATTCAGAGAAAAGAAAGAAGGCAAAGAAAAAATAGAGGGAGAAAAGAAAGAAGACAAGAAAAAAGAAGAAGACAAGAAAAAAGAAGAAGACAAGAAAAAAGAAGAAGACAAGAAAAAGGCAGAAGAAAAAGTTAAAAAATAGAAAATCTTGAGTTTTATATGAAAAAAAGAGGTTTAAGCAGAGAATTTATTATTTCATTAATCATTATCTTGATTATTTTTGTAATAGTCCTTTTTGTGATTTCTAATTTCTTTAAAGGAATGTTTCAATAATAGATTTTTCAAATAAAGAAAAAAGTTTATATATCTTTTTCTCTTTCAACTGAGATGGCAGAAGAGGAATTTAGATTTGAAATAGAAGAAGGAAAGACTATTGAAGAAACTGATAAAGAACTTAAAAGATTTCTAGAGTTGCAGAGAGCAAGAGTAAGGGTTTTTGGAATTGGTGGCGGAGGAAATAATACTCTTTCAAGAATGATGGAAATAGGAATTAAAGGGGCTGATATGGTTGCCTTAAATACTGATGCTCAAGATTTATTATATACTAATGCTACTTCAAAAATTTTAATTGGA
The DNA here is from genome assembly GCA_018829485.1 of Nanobdellota archaeon. Lineage (GTDB taxonomy): Archaea > Nanobdellota > Nanobdellia > Pacearchaeales > UBA12030 > JAHJTU01. The sequence goes on from JAHJTU010000056.1 coordinate 811, forward strand.
AAAGAATTAACATTCGGCTTAGGTGCTGGAAGCAATCCTAAAATAGGACAAGAAGCAGCCAAGGAAAGTGAAGGAGAAATCAGAAAAAGAATGCAAGGTGCAAATCTTGTTTTTATAACATGTGGATTAGGAGGAGGCACAGGAACTGGTGCAGCTCCTGTTGTTGCAGAAGTTGCAAAAAAACTTGGTATTTTGACAATTGCTGTTGTTACATTACCTTTTACAATAGAGGGCAAGAAAAGATGGGAAAATGCAATGTTAGGATTAGAAAGATTAGAAGATTTAGTTGATACTTTAATTGTTATTCCAAATGATAAATTACTTGAACTTGCTCCTGATTTACCATTACAAACTGCATTTAAGATTGCAGATGAGATTCTTACAAATGCTGTAAAAGGAATGACTGAATTAATTACAAATCCTGGATTAGTTAATTTGGATTTTGCTGATATTAAAGCTGTAATGACAAATGGTGGAATTGCAATGATTGGAGTGGGAGAAAGTGATTCTAAAAAAAGAGCAGAAGATGCAATTGAAAGAGCAATTAATAATCCTCTTCTTGATATAGAAATTGAAGGAGCAAATGGGGCTTTAGTTAATATTACAGGTGGAAAAGATATGAGTTTGGATGAAGCTAAAGAGATTATTGAATATGTAAATGATAAACTTGGTGATGATGCAAAACTTATTTGGGGTGCAGGAATAAGCGAAGATATGGGTAATAATTTAAGAGTTATGTTAATTATGACAGGAGTTAAAAGCCCCCAGATATTTGGTGATCTTCCAAGAAGGAAAGCAAAAGAAAGAGATGACGAGGATGATTTAGGAATAGAATTTATTGATTAAAATGGTTGTCAAAATAGTTAATCATAAAGAAAGCAAGGAAGAAGAAGTTATTAGTGCATTAGAGCAAGCTGCAAAAGATATGGGATTCAGATGTAAAACTGAAGAGAATTTTAGAACAGATTATGAACTTGGAAGTTTAAAAGAAATTCAAGCATATACTGGTTCAACAGTTTATCTCAGAATGGGGGTTTTGGGTAGATTAGAATTACAAACACGTTCCCATTTAATGCGTAATAATTGGTTTTTATTAAATAGCTCTTTTGTAAGCAAAGAAACAGTAGAAAAATATTTATCAAAAGTTTCAGAATATTTAAAATGAAATTACTAACAAAATTAAGAAGTTTTTATGAACAAAGCAAGAGGGTATGGTTTATAACAAGAAAACCTACTCCACAGGAATTTAGGATTGTTGCATTGGTTTCAGCAGCAGGAATTGCAATTATTGGATTGCTTGGCTTTGCTCTTTATTCTATTTGGCAGATATTTGGATTTTTCAGATAACTTTAAGAATAACCTGCTTTTTTCTAACTTAACATAAAATATAGTGTAAAATGGCATTAGAAAAATTAGTTGCATTTGGTGGAGGAACAGGACTTTATACTTTACTTAGTGGATTAAAACATTTTGATGTTGATATAACTGCAGTAGTTTCAACAACAGATAATGGTGGGAGTTCTGGAAGTTTAAGAGATGAGTATGGAATTTTGCCTCCAGGTGATATAAGAAAGTGCTTAATTGCTTTGTCTGATTTTGAAGATATGAGAGATTTATTTGAATACAGGTTTGAAAAGAATGGAAAATTAGAAGGACATTCTTTTGGAAATTTATTATTAGTAGCTCTTACTGATTTAGCTGGTGGTGATTTTATAAAAGCAATTAAAAAAGCTGAAAAAATTCTTAATGTTAAAGAAAATTCTATTTTACCATGCACTTTGGATAAATCCACATTACATGCTTTGCTTGAAAATGGAAAAAGAATTGTGGGAGAAGAAAATATTGGAAAATATAAATTGCATCATAATACAGAAATTAAAAAAATATATATGAAGCCAAAAACAACAGCATATAAACCTGTAATTAAAGAAATTGAAAAAGCAGATATTATTACTATTGGTCCTGGAAGCTTGTACACTTCAATAATTCCAAATTTGGTTGTTGATGGAATCTCAAAGGCAATAAATAAAAGCAATGCAAAAAAAGCATATATTGTTAATGTTATGACAGAACATGGAGAAGAAGATTCTATTTATGCTTCACATTATGTTAATGAAATTGAGAAATACTTACAAGGAAAATTAGATTATGTTATTGTAAATACTGCTAAAGCTCCTGAAAAACTACTTAGAAAGTATGAGGAAGAATATAAAAAGCAAGTTATAGCTGATATTGAGAATATAGAGGCAAAAATTATTAAAGGTGATTTCTTAAAAAAGAAAAACCTTTTAAGACACGATTCATATAAATTGGCTAAAGCAATAGATAAAATTATGGAAGAATGATATTTATTTTGAAGGTTACAACAAATAAAGAAGAACAGGCAGTTGACTTAGTTGCCAACCGTGTAAGAACTAAAAATTTGAATGTTTATTCTATAGTAAGACCACATGGATTAAGGGGTTATATTATATTAGAAGCAGAAACAAGAAAAGATGCAGAAGAAGCATACAAGAATTTGCCTTATGTTAAAAATATTCTTAAGAAGCCATTGGAATTCATTGAAATTAAGCATATGCTTGAACCAACAATAGAAGAAATAAAAATTGAAAAAGGAGATATTGTTGAGGTTATTGCAGAACCATTGAAAAGAGAAAAAGCAAGAGTTGTTAGAGTTAATAAAGCTAAAGAAGAAGTAGTTATTGAATTACTTGAAGCAGCTGTTCCTATTCCAATTACAAGAAAAATAGATGATGTTAGAGTTATTAGAAGAGAGGGAGAAGAAGCAGAAGAAGAACCAAAACCATTATAGTAAAATACAATAAATAAAAAAATGAAAATAAAACTTCTTGTTGAAGGGGGAAATGCCAAACCAGGACCTGCATTAAGCCAGCAAATTGGTCCTTTGGGAATAAATCTTGGTAAATTAATTGCAGAAGTGAATAAAGCTAGTGAAAGCTTCAAAGGAATGAAAGTTCCTGTTATTGTTGATATTGATACTGATACAAAAGCATTTAAGATAACTGTAAAAAAACCACCAACATCAGAATTAATTAAAAAAGAACTTGATTTAGCAAAAGGCGCATCTGATTCAAAAGCAAAAATTGCTAATCTTGCAGTTGAACAAGCAATAAAAATAGCAAAAGAAAAGCAAGATGATATGTTAACAACATCATTTAGAGAAGCAGTAAAGAATGTTATTGCAACATGTACATCTTTAGGAGTTTTAGTTGAAGGAAAAGAACCAAAAGAAGTTATTGCAGAAATAAATAATGGAATGTATAAAGATTTAATTGATAAGAAAGTTACTGAAGTTAATCTTGATAAAAAGAAAATACTTGGTGATCAATTTGAAAAAATTAAAGCAATTCTTGAAAAGAAGAGAAAAGTTGAAGAAGCTGAAAAGAAAGTTAAAGAAGAAAAAGAAGAAAAAACAAAAGAAGCAAAAACAGAAGAAAAAGAAGAAGAAAAGAAAGAAGGTAAGGAAGAAAAAGGAAAGGAAAAGAAGCCTGAAGGAAAAGAGAAAAAGCCTGAAGAAAAAACTCAAGCAAAAGGTAAAGAAAAAGAGCAGAAACACAAGAAATAACTAGAAATCTTAAAGTAATTATATTTAAAAAGAGTAATTCTATATTTTTAGAAGGGGCTGTGGTCTAGCTTGGTTACGATCCTAGCTTTGGGAGCTGGTGACCCCGGTTCAAATCCGGGCAGCCCCATACTTAAATTTAAAAAAGCACTTTACATTAAGAAAAAATGAACTCTTCAAAAAGATTTGGTGCAAGATATGGAGCAACAGTAAGGAAAAGGGTAGATAAAGTAGAATCAAAACAAAAGCAAAAGCATAAATGCCTTTTTTGTGGAAGATTTACTGTGAAGAGGTTATCAGTTGGAATATTTCATTGCACTAAATGCAAGAAAAAATTTACAGGAAAAGCTTATTGGCCGTAAACCCTTTTAAGAAAAGGTTTTCATCCCAAAACAAAAATTAAGAATCAAGAAATAAAACCAAAAAATAAAATCAAGAAAACAAAAACAAATAAGAATATGGTAAAGGTTGATCAAGATAAATGCATTGGTTGCGGGACTTGTGAGATGATGTGTCCAGAAGCATTCAAACTTGTTAAAGGCAAGGTAAAAGTTAAAAATGCCAAAGCAAAATGCATAGAAAAAGCTGTTAAAGCATGTCCTGTAAAAGCAATAATTTTAAAATA
>JAHJTU010000057.1 GCA_018829485.1 Nanobdellota archaeon
GTTTTCTCTGCCATTTTCTTATTTAATTAATTCTCCAACAAACTCCTCGCATAATTAAAAGCGTCTTCTCTTTCTTTTTGTTTGTTTCTTCTTTCTATTCCTTCATTTCCTATAGATTTTGATAATGCATTATCATATGCTCCCTCAATCATTCTACCACCCTCTTCTTTTTCATTTATTTTTAAATTACCAAGCTCAATTTCTTTAATTTTATGTTTTATTTTAATACTATAATTCCAAGTTAATGAAAAAAGCTTAGAAGGAGGGTAATGTCCAATATCAATTTCAATATCTTCTAATGAACCACATACAGAATTACCATAATTTTTCCTTAAACGATATGGAAAAGGGAAACTCCGTTCCCAATTCTCAACTTTCTCTGCTAATGAAACCATTTCTTCCAAACTTAATTGTTTTTCTTCTGCCATTTTCTTATTTATCTATTTTATTATAAGCGCACCAATAATTATCACAACAACGAGGTCCTTTATTTATTTTTTTTAATTGAAGTAATTTAGATACAAGACTTTGTCCTTTGCTTGAACCTATTAACCTAATATAAGCCCCATGGTACATTCCAGTCGAAGCCAATAAAGTTAAAGAAAGATTTTTTTCTTTGTGATAAATATTATAAATATCAGTATTCTTAATATATTTCTCAGAATAAGGTCCATGAACTTCAAATCCTTCTGTTTCCAATGTTTTTGCTATTCCACCTATTGAAGCACTATGATAACTTAAATGTTCTTTTTCTGGTTTTGCAAATACGAATAAAGATTCAGGCATCCATCCTTCAGTTCTTTTAAATTTTCTTTTCTTTACCATTATCTTCTCCATCCATCTCCTCTCATTTATCTATTTTTAAAAATATAAAAAAGAGAAGCTACAAAAAAGAAAAATAAAAAATAAAAAATAAATTTAGTAGTAGCTTTCTCCGAGTTCTTCTTGTTTGGGTTTCTTTCCTACTAGAACGAAAAGAACAATTAACAATACAATAAATACTATTGCTAATGCAACTGTCAATATTGTCATAGGGCTACCGATTGATTTGCCTTCAACACTTGCATTTAATGCAACATTGTTGATAAGTTCATCACCAGCAATTACCTTAACATTGAAGTTGTATGTTCCTTCTTCTGTAGCTTTTGCGAATACCTTAACTGTCTTTGATGTTCCTGCTGGAATTGCTACAAGAGATTCATCAGCACTTATTGTAAGTTTTTCTGATGCCTCTGGAACAATTGTGTAAACTTTCAACTTGTTTGTTGGGTTTACAATCAAAATGCTGAATACAGCATTTTCACCAACAGCAACATTCTTTGAAGTTACTGTAGCAAAGACATTGTTTCCTGAAAAGCCACTTTCTACAACAATTTGTTTTGTTCTTTTAGATGTTACGTCATCGTTTGAAACTTCCACTTCAAGAGTGTATGTACCTGACTTTGCGTTTTCTGGAATTTCTAAATAGATTCTTCCTTCAACAGTGTCAGTAGTCTCATCGTCATTGTCATTATCTAAAGAAATCAAGTCACCGAAATAAGCACTTCTTTCTGTATCAAGTTCAACAATTCTTGCAGTTACATAAACATCATCAAGATTGTTATAACCCTTGTTCTTTAAAACTACATCTATTGGGAATAAAGTCCCAGCTTCTGCAGTTCTAGTTGTGCTTATTGACATAACTTCTGCATTGTAAGATTCTCTTTGAACTCTTAATGCGATGTCAGCCAATTCTGTCTTGTCATCTTTGTTGTATACTTTAATCTCAAGTGTTGAGCCATCACTAAGTTCATCATCAAGTTCATAAGGTACTTTAAGAGTTAAACTCTTTGTGTATCTTATACCTTTCTCAACATCAAACTTAGCAGTCTCTGCATTAACATCTACATTATAGCCTTCAATCTCTGCTTTTATCTTAACATCTGATGCATCTACTAAAGAAGTAAAAGCAACCTTAACATCAAGTGTGCTTCCTTCTACTACACTTACAATGTCACCAGTGCCAACA
>JAHJTU010000058.1 GCA_018829485.1 Nanobdellota archaeon
CTCTTTCCTTGCCAAGTTCACCTTTTATTTCACGAGCAATTCCGGTTGTACTCCACAAATCAGGACGATTTATATCTTTAATATCAATCTTTATTGTATCATTATCAATTGATTCTATTTCTCCTTTAACAACTAAGAGCAAATTCTCTAATTCATTCTTGCTAAACTTTTTCCCAGCAAGTTTTTCCAAATCTTTCTTTGATATTTCTATTGTTGGCATTTTTATAATGGAATTGGTTGGCACAATACAAGTGCATATGATTTTTCTTTATCTACAAAATATTTAATCATCTTATATCCGGTTTCTGCAAGCAAATTTCTTAAATCAGAAATAGTTGCTTTATAAGATATCATAAGCAATATCTTATCACCCCTTTTAAATTTAAATTTCTCTTTTTCTATTTTAATTATTATATCTTCTGCTAATACAAATTTTCCTTCAACCTGATTTTTCTTTTTATTATAAATTATTTCAATTTTACCTTTATTCTTATCTATTCCTAATTTTCCCAAATTTGTTGTTATTGTATCATAAACTTCTTTTACATGATAATGTTTTACTATTTTTTCATAATCTTTTTCTCTTCTCATCTCTAAACCAATTAATAAATAATCTGATAATCCCATACTACCCCTTATATTTAACAAAACCCTATATCTATCAAATTGATTACCAACTGTGTTGCCCAACAAAACAAGAAAATTATTTGGATAATCTTCTTTTTTTAATTCTTTAGTTATTTTTGCAAAATTTCCCTCTTCAAAATCAATTGTATATCTCTTAATTTTTAGATTTTTTTTAATCTTTTTTTTAATATTTTTAACTGCTAAATTAGCCATTTCTTCACTTATATCTAAAATAGCCAAGTTAACAAGATTATGGGTTTTTCCAAATTCTTCTATAAAAGGAATTGTCTTAATTCCATTTCCTGGACCTAAATCAATTAAATTAAATTTTTTATTTTCAAAAGAATTGGTGATTGTATTCATATTATTCTTAATTAAATTTAATTCTTTTAATCCAACACCATAATGTTTTGATTGTACTAACTTGTCCCAATTTTCTGCTCCTGATTTTCCAATATATTCAAATTTCATAGGAATTTCTTTTCTACCTTTAAGTGCCATAATCAATTCAGGTATGTGTTCTTTTCTAAAAAATTCTTTTTTCTTCACCATCTTATTTCTTCCTCAGCCATTCTAAATCTTGGCTGAAAAGCTCTCTTATGTCTTTTATATTTAATTTGAACATGGCTAATCTGTCTATTCCTATTCCCCAAGCAATAACAGGAACATCAATTCCTAATGGTTTAGTAACTTCTTCTCTGAAAATTCCTGCACCACCAATTTCAATCCATCCCAAATGCGGATGCTTTATGTTAAGTTGCACACTTGGTTCTGTAAATGGATAATAATCAGGAATAAACTGAATTTCTTTTGATTGAGTAAATACTTGTGCAAATTGCTTTAATTGTCCAAGCAAATGCTGGAAAGTTATATTTTTGTCTAAAATAATTCCTTCAACCTGATTGAATTCAGATAAATGTTTAGCATCAATAACATCTGGCCTGTAACATCTTGCAATAGCAAAATACTTTCCAGGTATTTCTAATTCTTTTTTATTTGCCAACATTCTTGCTGACATAGATGTTCCTTGAGGTCTAAGAATTGCTTTTTTTGCTTTTTCTAATTGCCATGAATATTGCCATGATTTTTCATGCTGTCTTTTAACTGCATTAATTATTTCCTTATTTGGCAAATCTGATTCAGCATTAACATAATAAGTATCACTCCAATCTCTTGCTATATGGAACTGTGGCTGAAACAAAGCATCAAAATTCCAGAATTCACTTTCAACAATAGGACCTTTCATTTCTTTAAATCCAATTCTTACTAATTCTTTTTTTACATCAGCAAGAAATGTATAATATGCTTGTCTTTTTCCACCATAAATCTCAGGAACTCTAACTGAAACATCATATCTCTTGAATTTTACATTCTTCAAATCTTTTTTTAGCATTTCAGGAGTAATACTTTCAACAAGCTTGTATTTAGGAATTTCTTTCATTATTTTTTTGCCAGAATCTGTTAATTGTGATAAAAGTGTTGATTGTTTTTTAATTTCAATAATATCTTTCCTCTTTTTCAATTCATTAAATGCAAATTTATTTTCGGGTGTTAGTATATTTGTTTCTAATGGCAATTCAGAAAGAAACTTCTCTTCAAGTGTTATTTTATTTGCTTCATCAGCTGAAACCTTTAAAATAATTCTTCCATTATCAATTGCAACAAGCAATTTTTTCTTTAATACTCCAAGAGCAGCTTGAAATTCATCTTTACTTAATCCTATCTTTTTCTCAGCATCTTCAAATCTTATTGCCTTAAGTTTTACAAGATGTTGTATAAGATTTCTTTCAGGCAATCCTTTTTTCATATATTCCTTGCCATACTTGCCCAAATCAATTACTTCTTGCTCCTGCTTTTTTAATGAAATTAATTTTTTATTATCAAGCCATTGCAATGCTCTTACTATTTCAACTTGTGATAATTTTGTTGATTGCTGTAATTCTAATGCTGATATTTGCTTAGATTTCAGATTTCTAAGAACAAGTACTTCATTTTCAGATAAACTTTCTGCTACCTTTTTTATATCCATCTAATGTTAAGCATTAAAGAATTTTAAAATGTTTCTCTCTATATTTTTC
>JAHJTU010000059.1 GCA_018829485.1 Nanobdellota archaeon
AAGAAGCAGGGTAAAGAGAAGAAAGAAAAGAGAATTAGAAGATAATATTCCTAAGATAATTCAAGAATTTGGAAAATTAAAAGCAAAATACAAGTTAAGCAAAGAAGAATTAATAAAAGTAATAACAAAAGAAATAGAAATTCCAATCACAATCTTCTCAAAAGAACTAGGTGCATTAGAAACTGTTGTTAAATACATGAAGGAAAACCTTGGTATGAATTATTCAGAGATTGCTTTAATGCTTGACAGAGATGCAAGAACAATATGGACAGCATATAAGAAGGCAATAGAAAAACAAAAACAAAAAATCAAAGAAAAGAAAGCAGAAATCTTATTGCCAATTTCAATATTTAAAGATAGGAGATTAACAATTCTTGAGTCTATTGTGATTTATTTGAAATCAGAAGGTCTTACATATGGTGAAATAGCAAAAGTATTAGACAGAGACCAAAGAAACATATGGACAGTTCATTCAAGAGCAGTAAGAAAAATAAAAGGAAAGGTTTAAAAGATTTAACAACCTTGTTTTATATTCAAAAGAGGATTGAATGAAACAAAGAATTAGCCTAATATTAATTGTTTTTGTATTATCCATTTTCTTAAGTTTTAGTGTTTCTGCTGGATTCTTTGACTGGTTTCAGCAATCTATTACTGGAAAATCAACAAGCCAAGCAACAAATGTTTCTGTTTCTCTTGCTGGAATTAGTCCTGTTATTATTTACCAAGTTACTAATTATTCTATTTCTCCTACTAATGCAAATGAATCTGGAACAAGAAATATTACATTTGGTGTTTATATATCTGATGCAGATGGTGCCGCTGATGTTAATGATACATCTGTATTTGTTAATTTTTCAAGAACAGGGCAACCAACAAGAGTAGCTGGAAGTTATTGCTCACCTGGACCAGATTTAAGTGCTACACAAGCAAATTATTCATGTTCAATTGAAATGTGGTACTGGGATCAACCAGGATTATGGACTATAAGGGTAAAAGCAACATCTTTTGGAAATAACTCAGAAGTATTTAATGTTACAGAAGTATTCCTATATAATGAACTAAAAGCATTAACACTTTCACCTTATGCTTTAGAGTGGGGTGGATTAAATACAGGATCAAAGAATCAAACATCTAGTAATGATCCACAGTATGTAAATAATACAGGAAATTATAATGGAACTATTGGTATAACTGGTAAAAACTTACTTGGAGAATCAAATTCAGCATGGACAATTGCAGCAGGTAACTTCACTGTTAATCTTTCTACATCTGCACAAGGAGTAGATGAATGTCAAAAAGGAGCATCTGATGCAAATGTATTAACTAATGGAACCTCTTTAACTGTTCCTTCAAGTTATTCTAATCCTGGTAATCTATCAATAAATGATGGAACAGGACAAGAAGCATTTTACTATTGTATTCCATTAGTTCCAAGTATAATGTCACAGATATATTCCACAAAAGAAGGAAGTTGGATAATAGGATATTAAAATGAAAAATAAAATAATGCTTGCAATTTTGATAACAATTTTCTTAGCTACTTCTGTTTATGCATTTGGAATTAGTTCTCCTTTTTGGAAAACAAATCCATTAGTAATGTATCCTGGACAGACAATAACAGCAGATTTAAATTTACAAAATAATGTTGGTGATGAAGATGTCACTGCCAAAATACAAGTTATAGAAGGAGCAGATATTGTTAAATTGGAAAAAGATACTTATACTGTTAAAGCAAGAACAACAGATACAATGGTGCCAATTACAGTTTCAATACCAAGAGAGGCTACAGAAAATAGACATGTTAAAATTGAAATAGTAACAGTAACCTCTGGTGAGGGTGGAATGGTTGCTATGGGAACTGGAATGAAAGTAGAATTTGATGTTATTCTTACTAATGTTCCTGAAAAAGTTCAAAAACAAGAAAAAATTTTGTTATGGGGTGGAATAGGTGCTGCAATAATTGTTTTACTTGCAATAATCTTTTTCCTTGCAAGAAGAAAGCCAAAACAAGTTGAGAGAATGCAAGAAACCAAAACAGTAATAAGGAAAAGAAGCAGAAGGAAACATAGATAATTTTTTAATGTCTTTTTTCTTTTTGTATGTATGAAAAAGAGGCTGATATTTTTGTTTTTAGTTTTAATTATGTCTTTGGTTGCAGAGACAACAATTGCAGATATAACAGGAGAGACAATTACAGGAATGCAGACTAGTAGACCAACAAATGTTTCGCTATTCATAAATCCTGCTATACCAACATTGACAATTCTTTCTCCTCAAAATGCAACTTATTTGAAGAATTATTCAATTTTGCTTGATTTTATATCAACTTTGGCTGATAATTTATGGTATAATTTTGATAATGGTGAAAATTCAACAATTGAATCTGCTTTATATTTCAATATCTCAGAGGGAAGCCATACTCTTTTCATGTACGCAAATAATAGTCAAGGAACAACAATAAAGAATGTGACTTTTGCTGTTAATTCAACTTTTTTTATAATTTATTATGAGGAATATAAAGGAACAAGCAGAGGAGAATCAACTGAATTCATAAATTATACTTATGAAGCAATACAAAATCTTGAGAATATTGTGCTTGAAAACACTCTTTTTGGAAAAATCTTTTTTAATGAAGTAATTAATTTAACAAATGATGCTGATTCTACTGATGGAATTTCAGATTTAGATAGTAATACAAATATTTCTTTTAATAGAATTGAAATTGACACAACAGAATTATCTAATTTTGAAAAATCAGCAAAAATATGGCTTTATAATTTGACATTCTCAAATCCAAGAATTTTAAGAGATGGTTCAGTATGTTCTTCAAGCATTTGTACTAATTCAGAATATGATTCAGAAACTGGGGTTTTGAGTTTTAATGTTTCATCTTTTACAGTATATAGTGCAGAAGAAACTCCATCTTATGTTCCTCTTGCAATAATTTCTGGTGGTGGAGGTGCTGGAGCTAGAGTAGTAAAAGAAATATTATTATCAAGAGAAGTAATAAAAGTCGAATTAAAACAAGGGCAAAGAAAAACAGAAGAAATAGTAATAAGAAATACTGGAAATGCTGAAATTAATATTAGATTAGATAATTTATTTGAAGAATTCTTAGAAATTGATGAGCAAGCATTTTATTTAAAGCCAAATGAATTTAAAACAATCAACTTAGAATTTTTTGCTAAATCAAGTGCAGTACCAAATGTATATGTTGGAAAATTAGTAATCAATGCCGAAGGAACAAGCAAGGAAGTTCTTATTTTATTAGAAGTTGAATCTAAAGAAACATTATTTGATATTTCTCTTTTACTTGATTCAAAATTTTCAGAAGTATATCAAGGAGATTCAATGCAAGCAATAATATTTGTGAATACAACAGAAAAGCAAGTAAAAGATGTTAATTTTGAATACATAATTAAGAATTTTAATAATGAGATAATCTTCTCTGAACAAGAAACTATTCCAATAAAAGGAATTTCAGAATTTAACAAAGTCTTTGAAGCACCAACAGAAAAGGGAATGTATGTTTTGTATGTAAAAGCATCTTATGAAGACAAATCATCAATTTCAAGTTTTCCATTTAATGTTAAGGAAAAATATCCTTCAAATGAAACAGTTATTTTAGTTGCCTTATCAATCTTACTTGTATTTATTGTGCTTGCAATAATATTTATTAGATTGAGGCATGTAAAGGTAAGGCGTGCTGCAATTCCAACAAAAGCAAAAGTAAAAGGCAAGAAAATAAAGAATAAAAGATAAAGCAAGGACCGGGATTCGAACCCGGGAATACACGGTTTCTTCTTTTTATTTTCATCTTTTTGGTTAAGCTTTTTTCCAAAAAGGTTAACTGCAGCCGTGCGCCTTAGACCACTTGGCTACCCTTGCACATAAATAGTATAAAAAAACAACTTTAAATTTTTATCTATAGAAAAAACAAAAACCTTATAAGTTCTTTTATGATAGTTATATTGGGTTAAGGAGAATGAAATCTAAATTAATAGAATTAGATAAAGTATGGAAGATATATGGTGAAGGAGAAGCTAAAGTTGAAGCATTAAGAGGCTTAGACTTAGATGTAAGAGATGGAGAATTTCTTGTTTTACTTAGACCTAGTGGAAGTGGAAAAAGCACTGCAATGAACATGATTGGTGTATTGGATATTCCATCTAAAGGAAGGATTTTTCTTGAGGGCAAGGATATTTCAAAATTCTCAGAAAGTGATTTGTCATCAATAAGAGGAAAGAAAATTGGATTTGTTTTCCAGAGCTTTAATTTAATTTCTACTTTATCTGCATTAGAGAATGTATTATTGCCATCAATGTTCCAAGGACTTGATAAAACAGAGGCATTAGAAAGGGCAAAGAAGATTTTGCATGAAGTTGGATTAGGACACAGAATTCATCATAAACCAGGAGAATTAAGTGGCGGTGAGCAGCAAAGAGTTGCAATTGCAAGAGCATTAATTAATGACCCACATATTATACTAGCAGATGAACCAACTGGAAATCTTGATAGCAAAACAAGCATTGAGATAATGAAAGTTCTTAAGGCATTACACAAAAAAGGGAAGACAATAATTCTTATTACTCATGATCACGCATTAACAAAATTTGCATCAACATCTCCTGTTCCCCTAATGTCATAGATTTCATTTTCTCTGATTTCCAAATGCAAACTTGGCTCACTTCCAATAATTAACCCAACTAAATCATCTTTTGTATAATTGTTACCCAATTCATCATAATACTTTATCTTAATTGGAATCTTATAAACACCAGAATCAGCACTTGGTAAAGCAAGGATGTCAAATGAAACTGAAGATTCTTGTCCTGATGGTATTTCTTTAATTGTTTTTTCTGTTGTTGAACCTATTGTAATAATTGGAGATGTAGCAGCACTTAAATCCAATCTAACATTTACATCTTTCATTAAATAATCTGCATTATTCCACACATTAACATTTAATTTTGCTGTTTTACCTTGAGCAATTTTGTTTGATTCAATTTCTTCTGATTCTATTGTTACTGTTGTTGTTGATACCACAAAATTAACTTTCTTGATTTTTACAGTGTATTTTTCAGTTATCCATTCACCTAATCTGTCAGAATAATAATTCAAGCTTAAAGAGTAATCTCCATCTCTTATTTCATTGCTTGTTATTAATGTGTATTTAAATGTCTTAACATCATCTTGTCCTAATATTCTGAATTCTGTTGTGTATTTTTCTCCTTGTATTTTCATAAAAGGCAATGGACTTGACATTGTTATTTGTATGTTCTTTAATTCTTGTCCATAAATATTTCTTATTTCAAACCAAACATCAAATGGTTCACCCTGTTGTACAGGAGCAGGATCATATCTTATCAAGTCAATCATTACTTCACTGCCAATTGTTTTTGTTTGCCTTGCTTCAACATTTATGCAAGTTAAACTAAATGCTATAATTATTAGAATTGGAACTAGTATAATCAACCCTCTTTTTGACATATTTGCATTAAGAAAATTCATTATTTAAAGATTTCCAAATGGCTCCGACGCGATTCGAACATATATCATATAATATAGAAATATTTATATACTTATTAAATCTTATTTAATACTATGGGGGAAAAATTCATAAGAACAGTTAGAAAAAGTGGTGGTAGCATTTCTGTTAATGTACCTAAAGAGATCGTTAAAGTTTTGAAATTAAAGGAAGGTGAATTAGTTGAGATTACAATAAAGAGAAAATGAGAATAAAACTCAGTCCAGAATTAGCAGAAATACTTGGTATGTTTGCTGCAGATGGATGTTTACAATCTAGATATGCTTGTATGTGGGGAAATATTAATCAAGATAAAGAGTATTATGATAATGTTGTTTGTCCTTTATTCTCAAAAGTTTTTAAGAACAAAGTGATAGCACACGAAAAGAAAAGCAATTCTGTTTATGGTTTTTACTTATGTGGTAAAGATGTTGTGGCTTTTTTTGAAAAATTTGGGTTTAATATAGGAAAGAAAACCTATAATGTTGAAGTACCAAGACTAATTCTGGAAAGCAATAATTCTATTTTATATAGCTCTTTTATAAGAGGATTTACTGATTGCGATGGTTGTATAAATTTTTTAAGAAGAGCTACTGGGAAATATTCTCATTTTAAGAAAAATTATCACACATACCCTAGGATTTTCATTAAATCAACATCTAATAATGTCATTCAAGGAATAAGTAATATGCTTTCAGAGTTAGATATCCAACATTCTTTAGAGAAACAATCTGTGGAAAATTCTAAGAAAGGTAAGGGAGAAGTATTTAGCACAGTAATTAGAGGAACTACGAGATTGGATAAATGGATGAATCTAATCGGATTTAATAATCCTGTTCAGCAGTCTAAGTATGATATCTGGAAGAAATATTCTTTCTGTCCTGCTAATACAACTTTTTCACAAAGAAAGAAAATTTTAAATGGGAAATTAAATCCCCTTTCTTTTTATTGAATATGGTCCTGACGGGACTCGAACCCGCAACTTTCAGCTTAGAAGGCTGACACTCTATCCAATTGAGTTACAGGACCATTAATGAATTGAAACAAAAAATGTTTTTAATTCTTTTTATTTGTTCATGTGTGCTTTTTTGGAAAAGCTTATAAGTTTTAATGCTTTATATTTCATGGCTAAGGAAATGGAACCAAAAACATTATATGATACTTTAGAAAGTATTTATGAATTTAGAGCAAAATATGGTTATCCAAAAATTGTTGGTCCTGTTCCAGAATATGTGCTTAAGGAGCATATTTCTCGTCTTGAATCTATTGCATCTTTATCTGTAAGTGATTTAATAAAATTCAAGAAGTATGCATCTGAAAAGGACTTGGAAGATAAGACAAAGGAATTAAAAGAAGGGATTAAAAAAGATTATGTTGGTAGATTAGAAGTTATTAATAATGAATATATGTCTTATTTGCCTGGAAAAATATTAGAAGGAATAAAACCATTATGCTCTACTGATGAAGCATACCATAAAATTGAAGGACTTCTTATTAGAATTTTTGAAGATTTTGCAAGAGAAGAAATGAAAAGAGATCTTCCAGATGCTTAAATTTTAATTCTTTGCCCATATTTCTTTCATAGAATAAGCAAGTAATGTGAATAAGATTGTTGCATCTCCTTTAATGTTTGCATATGCTGCTTCACTCTTAACTTTACCCCAAGACATTGCTTCTTGTGGTGGTGCTCCTGACAAGCTTCCTGATTCTGGAGATGATGTTGTTATGTAAATAGCATAATCCAATCCATTTTTTAATGAATTGAAAAGTATTGCATGATGTTTTGGTACTCCGCCACCAAGAATTATTGCTGCTGTTTTTTGTTCTTGCTCTTTGGCTTCTGGTTTTTCTGTTGTTATTTCATAAAGCTTTTTCATGTCTTTTATAGAATCAATTGCAAAATCCTTATGCTTTTCTTTTGCCATCATTAATGCAATTCCAAAACTTCCATCAGTTATTGCAGGACAGAAAATAGGAATATTATTTTTTGCAGCTTGATATAAGATTGAGTTTTCATCATTTATTTCTTTTCCTAATTCAAAAATGATTTCAGATGGTGAAAGCATTCCTTGTTTTTGTTTTTCATAAATCTTTTCTAAGAAAGATTCCATAAATGTTTCAAATTTTTCATAAAGTTCATTAGGAACAAGAATATTGTAAATTCTATTAAGTCCTTTCTCACGCAATTCTGCATCACTTGTTTTTCCATCATAAACTTTGAATTCACCAAATGTTTTCATTAAATCTTCTTCAATGCTTCCAACTGTTGTTATAAGCACATTAGGAATTTTCTTTTTGCATAATTGAGCAAATACATCTCTTAATCCACTGCTTGTCATATTTGATGTAAATGTTAAAAATAAGAGAGCATTATCTTCTTTGATTTTTTTCAAGATTTCTATTGAATTACCTAAATTGCTTGCTTGAAATCCAATATTCTTCATACTTGCAACTAATTCAGAAATACTTGCATTATTATCAAGATTAGGTCCTTGTATTTTGTCCATTTTCCTTTATTCTATATCTCTTAGCCTACCTAAGCTTATAATCTGTCAACCAAGTTTTGCCTTATAACTTTAAGATTAAAGAATCTATTTAAATAAGAAGTAACAGCTTGTTCATCAATTTCTTTTATGGAGAATATGTCTATTGAGATTTTATTTTCTTTTGTGAATGTATGTATTAAGATATTTGAAGTTTCAAGAATAACAACACCAGTTAAGCCAGGGTTATATGAAGCTCCTTTGACAATTAAAGGTTCAATAATCCTGTTCATGCCAACTAACATAGGCAATTCCAAAAGAATCCTATTTATCAATTCTTGATCTCCAAGTTTCTTCTTATCTCTGCATTCTGCATCAAGTATAAAATGATATCCTTTCATCTTTCTTTTTCTATTCTATTTGAGTTATATAATGTGAGTATTTAAAAAGTTATTGTATATATGCTTTATACCAAAAAGTTTAATAATTTGTTTTGGTAAATAGTATAAAAAGAACATGGGTGTAAAAAAATGTCAAAAAGAGGATTTGATTTATTAATTCTTTTATTCCTTTTAATATGTATTCTCTCAATTCCAAATATAGAAAGCAAAAAATACACAGAACCAATGCATTTGGTTGTTTCAGATGATATTGAACTAGAAAAAAGTCGTAGTATAATAACTACTTGGGATGGTTATTTTAAATATCCATTATGGCAAATCTCCCCAGGAAGAACAATTGAAAAGGCTGAGATGGTATTTTATGTTTCAGATATGATTTTTACACAGAATCCCTATAATGTTTATAGAATTTATAATTGTTCGTCTGATTGGAATGAAAGAAGTAATGAAAACACAATTGAAAACCTTAAATGTTCTTTTATTAAGTATCAAAGTATTGATAAACCCGGAATTCAAACTGTAGATTTATCCGATGTTTTTAGTAGTTTATATCAAAACCAAGATAAACAGGTAACTATTCTTATAAAACCAAATTTAGTTTATCCTGGGACTCCAAAAGTAAACAATTACGAAAAAATAAAAATTGGATATTCTTTTAATGGCATTGCAGATAATTATTTTTTAATAAATAGTAGAGAGTATTTCCTACCACCGCCACCATGGATTAATCTGACCGTTTCTTATAATGTTAACCAGAAGAAAATCAAAACAATAGCTGATGGACATCTTAGGTATTTTGTTACAGAAGACCCGGGTTTTAGGGGATTCTTTAAATTTCCACCCTTATTTGTTGATAATATATCTGAAATAAAAAAAGTAGATTTTATTTTCAATGTTATTGGATTGAATAATTTACGTGGACACTCAAATACAACATGGTTTTATACATGTTCCTCTGATTGGGATGAGATTACTGATGGAAACACTATGTATACATTACCTTGTATTGAGATTGGAGAAAGAGAAATTTCTTCTGAAGGAGTTTATACTTTTGATGTGACAAAAGAGTATATTGATTCAATAAGAAAAAATCAAAATTTCTCAATTGCAATGAACACAACAAAAAATGGTTGGACACTTGGATCTTTCAAATTTGAATCAAATTTAAAAGAAGTTTATGTTGGAAGAGCATATAGACTTGCTTTATCGATAGCTTCAAAAGAATCAAAAGGAATGGAAGCATATTTGAATGTAAGTGTATAATCTAGAGAAGAAAATGAAAAGAGGAATCGTAGTCTTATTTATAATTATATTAATTTCCATTTTCTCTGTTCCTTTTGCTTTTTCAGTAGTTCAGATACAGTATAAACTAAATGTGTCAGATGATGGTTATTTGAATTTTTTAATTGCAGAAGATTATGGTTTCAATGGATTTTTCAAGTATCCGACATCTATTCCTGAAGGAGCTTTGATTACTGAAGCTTATTTTGTTTTTAATGTTTCTTCTGTTTTGAATCTAATTAGTGGATACCCTAACACAACATGGTTTTATAATTGTTCTTCATCTTGGGATGAAGGAAGTACAAATACAACAATGTATAATTTACCTTGTACTTACATTGATTATAAAAATATATCTTCAGCAGGAGTTTATGCTTTTAATGTAACGAAACAATTTATTGATGCTTATAACAATAATCAGGCAAATTTTTCAATTGCTATGAATATAACATATGTTAGGCCAGCAGGACTAGGATCCTTAATATTCATTGTAGATGAGCCTGTTGTTGCTGTTGGAAGGCAATGGGGAGTTATGATTGGTATTGATTCAAAAGAATCAACAGGACTAATTTCTTACCTAAACATAACCTACACAGATAATAACAAGCCAATAATTATACCTATTTTACCAACACCAGAAAATGGAACTTGGTATAATTCTAGAACTTTGCATATTAATGCAACAGCTTGGGATACAACTAGTAATGTAACAGAATGTAAAATAACAATTGGTACTTCTATACCACCGGTTGATTCATACACAATGACTAAAACTCCAAATAATGGCGGGGCAAGAAACATGACATGTAATTACACTTTTACTAATCTTGCTGATAGCTCTTATTATTATAGGATAATAGCAAATGATACAGGACAAAACAAGAATACAACAGAGCTTAGAGAATTTTATCTAGATGCAACTTATCCTTTGATATCTTATGTGAATGATTCATTTTCTGATTTAGCATCCTATTCTAAGAATTATATTATTGTTAATGTAAGTATTACAGAAACAAATTTTGCTAATTTTACCTTTATTCTTGCAAATTCAACAGCAGAAATAAATAGGACTTTTGTAACAACAAAAACATCAACAAGACTGAATTTCACTAATTTACCAAATGATGTATACAAATTTAATGTAACAATTACAGATAATGCAAGTAGTAAGAATTTCACATTAACAAGAACTGTAATATTAGATACAATATTGCCTGTTATTGAATTTATTACTCCAACACCAGCAAATGCTTCTAATTTATCAATTAATTCAATGACCATAAATACAACAATTACTGATATGAATAATAGAACTGTTTTTCTTAATTGGCAGACAAGCAATTATACAATGACGTGTTTTTCAACTGCAACAACAGGACAAATTAATTGCAATTATTCTTTTGTTTCTTTAGCAGAAGGAAGATATACTTACAATGTTTTTGTAAATGATTCTGCTGGAAATGCAAATCAAACAAGTTTAATGGAACTTAATATTGATACTATTGCTCCTTATGTTTCTTTTATTTCTCCAGCAAATACAAGTTATGATGTAAATAATATTACTGTTAATATTTCAGCAGATGGTATTTATACATGGTGGAATAATGGTTCTGATACAAATCTTACTTATACATCTTCATTTACATTAAATTTATCAGATGGGCAATATACATTTACAGCTTATTCAAATGATTCTTCTAATAACATAAATATGACAAGTGTTACTTTCGCAATTGCTTATGGCACTGATGTAATACTGCCAGGAATTAACTTTTCAACACCAACAAAAGATAATAATACTTATTGGACTAAGGGGTATATTGTAATTAATGTAACAGTTAATGATGATACTGCAGTAGCAAATCTTACTTTTACCTTAGCAAATTCTTCAGGAGAAATAAATAGAACAGTAACAAATGCAAATACATTGACTTTTCTTAATTTCACTTTATTAGCAGATGGAACATATTTTTACAATGTTAGTATAAATGATACAACTGGAAATATGAATCATACAGAAACAAGAACAATTACATTAGATAATCTTCAGTCTTTTATTGGATTTGGTGAGCAGACATTTTCAAATGATAGTTATAACTCTAAAACTTATATTTTAATTAATCTTTCAAGCATAGAAACAAATTTTGCAAATCTGACTTTTATTCTTGCAAATTCTTCAGGAGAAATAAATAGAACCTTTAGTGATGCAACTTCAGAAACATTTTCACAACTTCTTAATTTCACTTCATTATCTGATGGAATCTACGTATTTAATGGAACAGCAACAGATTTGGCTGGCAATAAAAACTTCACATTAACAAGAACTTTAATTTTAGATACAACTTCACCTAGTGCAAGTATTTCTGTTCCTTCTAGTGCTACAGAATTTGGTTCAAGTGTAACCATTACATGCACAAGAGCTGATGCATTTTATGTAAATAATACTGTTATTGTTATTACAAAACCAAGTTCTACAACAATAACTAAAACAGATTGGAATA
The DNA here is from genome assembly GCA_018829485.1 of Nanobdellota archaeon. Taxonomy (GTDB): domain Archaea; phylum Nanobdellota; class Nanobdellia; order Pacearchaeales; family UBA12030; genus JAHJTU01. Next base: position 12,194 of record JAHJTU010000059.1, read on the forward strand.
CTACAACAAATGGAAATGTTGTATTAGTATTAGCAAGTGGAAGTGATAAGGAATTAAATCAATTAGGAACATATAAGGTTGATTGCACTGTAAAAGATTATTCTGGAAATTCTTATTCTGCAACACAACAAACCTTTTCTATTACATCTGTTGATGGTGGAAATGGAGATTCTGGCGGTGGTGCAGATGGTGGAGCAGGTGGAGATTCTGGTGGAGGTAGTGGAGGTACTGAAACAGAAGAAGGAACAGCAGAAGAAGGAAGGGGAAAAGAAACTGAAATAGAACCAGAAGAAGGAAAAGAGCCACCATTAAGGCAACCTGGAGAACTTATAGGGGAAATAGGGAACTTTTTCACAAAAATCCAGAAACTAGACAAGAGAATATGGGCTTCAATTGGATTCTTGGCATTGATATTGATTTTGCTTTTGTTGATTAAACTTGTTTTTGGAAAGAAAAAGCCTTCTATGATAAAACCATATAAAGAAAAGCAACATAAACACAAGCATGCAAAGAAAAGACATCTTAGATAATTTTAAAAATTGTAATCTTGTTCTTTTAAATAAGTAAGATGGAACAAGCTAATTTAAAGAAAATTGAAGATAAGTGGAGAAAAGCTTGGCAAAAATCCAAGGTATTTGAAGTTAAATTAGGCAAATCAGGCAAAGACAAGAAAAAGAAATTCTATTGCTTAGAGATGTTTCCATATCCATCTGGAAAGTTACATATGGGGCATGTAAGAAATTACTGTCTTGGAGATTGTATTGCAAGATATAAGAGAATGCAAGGTTATAATGTGTTGTATCCTTTTGGTTATGATTCTTTTGGTTTGCCAGCTGAAAATGCTGCTATTAAACAGAAAGTTGCACCTGATAAATGGACTGAAAATAATATTAAAGAAGCAAAAGAGCATTTGCTTGCATTAAGTTTTAGTTATGATTGGAATAGAGAAATTGCAACTCATAAACCAGAATATTACAAGTGGAATCAGTTGTTCTTTTTGAAAATGCTTGAAAAAGGACTTGTGTATAGAAAAGAAGCTCCTGTTAATTATTGTCCTTCATGTGATACTGTATTGGCAAATGAACAAGTTAAAGATGGAAAATGCTGGAGATGTGAGCATGATGTGCAAGATAAAATGCTTGAGCAATGGTTTGTGAAGATTACTGATTATGCTGAAGAATTGTTGCAAGTTGATAAATTAGAATGGCCTGAAAGAGTTAAAATTATGCAAAAAAACTGGATTGGAAAAAGCCATGGCACTGAAATTCATTTTAAAATTAAAAACACAAATGAAATAATCCATATTTTTACAACAAGAGCTGATACTCTTTATGGAGTTACATTTATGGTTTTTGCACCTGAAAACCCTCTTGTATCTAAATGGGTAAAAGGAACAAAGTATGAAAAAACATTTAATGAATTTTTGAAACAAGTTAAAAAAGAAAGCAAAATACAAAGGCTTTCAGAAGAAATTGAGAAAAAAGGAATGTTTATTGGCAAGTATGCAATTAATCCTTTGACAAATGAAGAAATTCCAGTATATGTTGGAAATTTTGTTGTTTATGAATATGGTGCTGGTGCTGTTATGGCTGTTCCTGCACATGATCAAAGGGATTTTGAATTTGCAAAAAAGCATAATCTTAAGATAAAAGTTGTTATTCAGCCACAACAATTTAATATTGATGAAAAAAAGATGATAAGAGCATATTTGGGAGAAGGCAATCTTGTTAATTCTGGAAAATTTAATGGAATGCATAATAAAGATGCAATTGAAGATATTACAAAAGAACTTGCAAAAAAGAAACTTGGCAAATCAACAGTGCAATACAAAATCAGAGATTGGTTAATTTCTCGTCAGAGATATTGGGGAACTCCTATTCCTGTTATTTACTGTAATTCTTGTGGAATCATCCCGGTGCCTGAAAAAGATTTACCATTAAAATTACCATCTTATGATAAAGTTAAATTTGGAAAGGGCAATCCTTTACTTACAGCAAAAGAATGGATTAATGTTAAGTGTCCTAAATGTAACAAGAATGCTAGAAGAGAAACAGATACAATGGATACTTTCTTTGATTCTTCTTGGTATTATTTAAGATATTGTTCTGCTAATGAAAATAAAATGCCTTTTAGAAAAGATGAAGTTGAATATTGGATGCCAGTTGATTTTTACATTGGTGGAATTGAACATGCAACAGGACATTTGATTTATGCAAGATTTTTTACAAAAGCATTATCAGATTTAGGCTATTTCAAATTCAGAGAGCCTTTCAAGAAAATGTTTACACAAGGAATGGTGTTGAAAGATGGAGAAGTCATGAGCAAGAGCAAGGGAAATATTGTTTCTTGTGATGAAATGCTTGAAAAATATGGTGCTGATACAATAAGATTATTTGAATTAAGTGTTGCATTGCCTGAAAGTGATTTGGAATTTAGAGAAAAAGGAATTGCAGGAAGTTTCAGATTCTTGCAGAAAGTTCATTACTTATTAACTGAAAAATATGGAAAAGGACTTGCAATTATTGATGATTATTTGCTTGCTGAAAAAGAAAAACTCATTGTAGAAGTTACAAAAGAAATAGATTCTTTTAGAATTAATATTGCTATTTCAAATATTTTTACTTTTATTGATAAATTAAGCAAATTCAGAAAATTTGT
>JAHJTU010000060.1 GCA_018829485.1 Nanobdellota archaeon
AAAAATATTTTTTCACATGCTTTCTGCTCTTTTCAAATTTTTTAATCTTTCTATCAAAAAGCTTATATACTTCTGATACCTTAAGAAAGCTAAGTAAAAAGGGCTATTATTACTATTTATTATTCATATTCAATAATTCTGAAAATTCAAGCAAAGATAAACCAAATCAAAAAACCAAAAAGAAAAATTTTAAATGGAACAAGATAAAGACAGAGATAAGGATAAGCAAGAAAAGTATGTTAAAGTCTGTCCTAAATGTAATTCTATTGATATAAACATTGATTTGAAAATGGCTTGGTTAGGAGAAGCATCTACATCAAAATGTAATGAATGTGGCTATACAAATACTTTCTTTCCAGAAGTAGAAGTAAGCAGAGTAAAGGATTTCATGAAGAAGAAGTGAACTCTTTAAGGTTTAAGCAATCTTAATATGCTCATACCTTCTTACACCATCATTATACCACTTACTTGATACAAGATTCCTTACTTGTCCAGAATTAGCTAATCTTGCATGACATCTCTGAGAAAATTGCAGAATAAATTCCTCAAACAAATAATCCAAATTCAAATTCTGAAAATTATTATATGTTCTGAATTGTATTATTGCTCCATCATCTGTTAATGCAATCATTTTTCTTCCCAAAATATTTCCATCATTATCAATTGCATAAAGAACTTTCTTATTTACATCAACTGCATTTGCAATTGTACTCCAGGCATTTCCTGCTTTTGCAGATAAACAACTTCCTCCAACCCAATTTCCCATCTGCAATACTTTTAATGGATTTTGTTCAGTATAGATTGTTATCTTCTTTAAATCAGTTATCTGCCTTACCTCTCCTTCCAAAGATGCAATATAATTAATCTGCACTTTCAAATCTCTCACATATTCATTCTCAGAATTCTGTTTTAAGAATTCTTTAACTTCTTTATCATCTAAAACATCAGAAAGATTTTCAATATTTGCTTCTATTTCTAATTTATTAAGTAAAATAATTGCCTTTTTCTTGTATTCATCAATTGTTTTTATTTTCTGTTCTAATGCATCTGTATATACGGGCTTTAAATCCAATGACAAACCGTGAATCCATTGTTTTATATTTATTTTCATTGCTTCCATATCTTTAATAAATTCAATATTTCTTTTAAGATTAAATGGATAAGCATTTTCTGTTTTGTTAAAATTATATGTTTCTTTATTATTATATGCAAGAAGAAGTTCTTTTCCTTGTTTTTCATTATCTTTTGCTTTTTCAACAACTTCAAGTGCATTTTGAGTATCTGCATTTAAAGGCAAATTTACAAAATCAGGGCTTATTCCCAAGAATGATGAAAAATATTCTTTTACTTTTATTCCAAGCAAAGTTTCCAATGCATTAAGTTCCTCTCTTATTAATGCTGCATCTATTTTTTCTATTCTTTCTATATACCTCTTGTATTCCATATCAGACATTCCCCTTTCAGCTGATTTTTCAATTAAATCAAGAATTTGCAATTCAACTTTTCTTAATTTATTAAGATTTTTCTGCACGTCTTTATTCTGCACTTTAAGCAAATAAACATAAAGTTTCTCAACCAAAGAATATCCATCTGCTCTAGGCATAATGCTTTTTTGTATGTAATTAAGATTATCAGCCCTGTTAGACAACACAAAATAAACTGTTCTTTGCAACATTGCTCTTACTTCTGTAAATGCTGGCTGTTTTAATAAATTCAAGCTTTCAATGTTCTCTATAAAATTAAACAAATTTGCAGGCTGTGATTTCATTAAATAAAAAACAAAATGCCTTAAATTCAACTCTTTATATTGCCTTAATCTTGAAATCTTTGCAAGAATTATTGCTTTTCTTCTGTTATTTCTAATATTCTTAATAATAAATTCTGTCCATTCTTTCATGTCATTGTCATTTGTAATCAAGTATCCTACTGATATTATTGATATAAGTGCTTCTATTATCAGGTTTAGATTTCCTCTTGTTGATTTTGCTAAAATAGTCATGTATTTTAATGTACTTCCTGTTAAAAATCCCAAATTATTAAGCCTCTGTAAATCCCCTATTGTTCCTCCTGAATTTCTATATTCTTTTAAAAAAGGAATAAGTTCTTCGTATAAGAGGTTTGCTATATAAATATCAGACATATCCTCTCCTGAGAATCCTGCTTTTTTGAGTTCTATAAGTATTGGAAGCAATTCTG
>JAHJTU010000061.1 GCA_018829485.1 Nanobdellota archaeon
AGATGATTTAAAAATTGATGATGGAATAAAACTCTCATTAGATATTTTAAAGAAAATTTTCAAAAAACAATTTGACATAAGAAGAATTGAAGCAGCATATATTAAAACAAAAGACAAGCAATTCACAAGACTTACAGGTGATGCTATTAAAAAATATTCAAAATAATTACTAAATTATTAATCATATTCAAATATTGAAAAAAATAAAATTTTTTTCTGCAAAAAATGGCAGAAGTAATAGCTAAATTGAGACAAGGGAATAAGGATTTTGAAATTCTTGTTGATATGGAAAGAGCAATAGAATTCAAACATGGAAAAGGTGAAATACAGAATGTCTTATCTACAGATACAATTTTCACAGATGCAAAAAAAGGATTAAGAGCATCAGACGATGATATGAAATCCTCATTCAAAACAACTGAAGTATTGGAAGTTGCTTCTCATATTATTAAAAAAGGAACAATTCAGTTAACAGCAGAATACAGAAAAAAACTTAGAGATGCAAAAATCAAGCAGGTTGTTGCATTCTTATCCAGAAACTGCATTAATCCTCAGAATAATTTACCTCATCCACCACAAAGAATAGAAAATGCAATAGAAGAAGCAGGAGTAAAAATAGATGAATTCAGACCAGTTGACGAACAAATAACAGGAATTGTAGAACAACTTCAAAAAATCCTGCCAATTAAAATAGAATTCAAAAAACTTGTAGTAAAAGTTCCAGCAGCATACACAGGAAAAGCATATTCTATACTACATGAATATCTGAGAAAGGAAGAATGGCTTTCAGATGGAAGTCTTGTTGTAGTTGTTGAATTGCCAGCTGGATTGCAAATGGACTTTTTTAATAAATTAAATTCATTAACACAAGGAAGCGCAGAAACAAAAGAATTAAAAGAGTAAACCTTTTTAGAAAACGCACAGAAATCAAAGATTTCTGGCGCGCCGAAAACAGAATGTTTTCGTGCGAAGGTTTATCAAAAACAAATAATACAAAAACAAATGATAAAAGAAGATAAAATGAAAATAGATAGAAAAAAAGCAAAAGAAGAAAAAGAAATAAAGGAAATAAAAGTGAGCAAGAAAGAAGAAAAGGAACAAGTAGAGAATTCACCAAGAGATTCACCAAGAGAAAGAGAATCAAAAGAAAGAAAATTAGTTGTTCCAGGACAGATTGTTGTCAAAGGACTTGATTTTCTTCCAGGAGATGGAACAATAAGAGAAGGAGATAATATTGTTGCTATAAAATTCGGATTGCTTGACACTGTAGGAAGACTTGTAAAAGTTATTCCATTAACAGGAGCTTATTATCCTAAAAAAGAAGATATTGTTATTGGAAAAATCATAGATATAACACCAGTGGGATGGGTTGTTAATTTCAATGGACCATCAACAGGATTCATTACATTAGCAGAAGGAACAAGAGAATATGTTGAAAAAAATGCAGATTTAACAAAATACTATGATTTTGGAGATTTAGTTGCAGCAAGAGTAATTGCAGTAAAAGCAAGAACAGTTGATTTAAGCATGAAAGGCCCAGGATTAAGAAAATTAGATGGTGGCTTAATTGTCAAAGTAAATACACATAAAGTTCCAAGAGTTATTGGAAGGCAAGGAAGCATGGTTAATCTTATCAAAGAAGAAACAAACTGCAATATTGCTGTAGGACAAAATGGAATAATATGGATAAAGGGAAGAACAATAGAAGCAGAACTTGTTGCAAGAAATGCTATAAAGCAAGTTGAAGAATTTTCACATACTAATGATTTAACAGAAAAAATAAAAGAACTTTTAACAAAATCAAGAATAAAGGAAATAAAAGAATAAAATAAAAAAACAGAAAAATGCCATACACAAAAAGATTTGATGGAAGAAAGTTTGATGAAACAAGAAAAATAGAAGCAGAAGTCGGTGTTATTCCAAATGCAGATGGTTCAGCAATGTTTTGTTTTGGAGATACAAAAGCAATTGCAGCAGTTTATGGACCAAGAACATTATATCCTCAGCATTTGCAAGATCCAACAAGAGGAAGATTAAAATGCATTTATGATATGCTTAGTTTCTCAGTTACTGAAAGAAAACGTCCAGGACCAAGCAGAAGAAGCATAGAAATCTCAATGGTTACAGAAAAGGCATTAAACCCAGCATTAAAATTGGAAAAATTCCCAAATAGTGCTGTTAATCTTTACATCATGGTTATACAAGCAAATGCAGGAACAAGAACAGCAGGAATAAATGCTGCCTCATTAGCATTAGCACATGCTGGTTTACCAATGACTGATTTAGTAAGCAGTGTAAGTGTTGGAAAAATAGGTGGCAAGATTTGTGTTGACTTGACAAAAGATGAAGAAGATTACAAGGAAAAAGATGAAAAAGACACTACTGATATTCCTTTTGCAATAATGCCAAGAAATGGAAAAGTAACTTTATTGCAATTAGATGGAAAAATTACAAGCAAAGAATTAAAAGAAGCATTACAAACTGCAAAAAAAGTATGCAACCAAATTTATGAAGTTCAAAAAAAAGTTTTACAGGAGGCATTAAACAAGTAAAAATAAACAGAAAATGGCAGAAAGTTTCAATAAAAAGAAAATAGAAAGTTTCCTTGAAAGAGGAAAGAGATTTGATGGAAGAAACCTTTTAGAAACAAGAAAAATTGAAGTGCAAGAGAATATTGTTAATAAAGCAGAAGGTTCAGCAAAAGTAAAAATTGGAAAAACAGAAGTTATTGGTGGTGTTAAACTTGGCTTAATGGAACCATACACAGATTCTCCAGATGCAGGAACAATGATGGTTGGAGTAGAGCTTTCACCATTAAGCAGTCCTGATTTTGAACCTGGCCCACCAAATGAAAGAGCAATTGAAATTGCAAGAATTGTTGACAGAGGAATTAGAGAAAGTGAATTAATAAATTTCAAAGAATTATGTGTTAAGAAAGGTGAACTTGTTTGGTGTGTTTTTATTGATATCTACAGTTTAAATGATGATGGAAATTTATTAGATGCTAGTGCATTAGCAGCAGCATTTGCATTAAAAAACGCAGTATTCCCAAAAATAAAAGATGACAAAGTGCAATATGGAGAATTAACAACTAAAAAACTTCCATTAAAAAAAGATATTCCAATTTCTTTAACATTCCACAAAATAGGAAAAGAAATAATTCTCGATCCAATTTTAGATGAAGAAGACTCATCTGATGCAAGACTTACAATAGCTTTAACTCCATCTAATATTCATGCATTGCAAAAAGGCGGAGAAGAGCCATTCACTTTAGAAGAAATAGATCATATCCTTGAAATTGCAGAAGACAAGGCAAAAGAACTTAAAAAAGAATTAAAGTTATAAAACAACACATAAAAACCAGAAAAACAACACAAGAATAAAAATGCCAAAAGAAAGAAAAGTAGACCAAATTTACACAAAGTATGAAATTGCAAGAATTATTGGAGCAAGAGCTTTGCAAATAAGTATGAATGCACCTTTGCTATTATCTTTGAAAAAAGAAGAATTAGAAGAAATTAATTATGATTCTTTGAAAATAGCTGCACTAGAATTTAATTCAGGTATTTTACCAATAACAGTTAAAAGGCCATTGCCACAATCAAAAATAGAAGAATTAGAAGAAGAAGTCCCAGATGAAGAAAAGCCAGAAGAATCTGCAGATGAAGAACCAGAAGAAAAAGATGAACCAGAAGAAGTACAAGAGTAATTCTCGAAATATTTAAAAAATCACATAATAATCAATTAAGTAAATTAAAATGAAAACTACACAAGAAAAGAAAGAAGAAAAGGAACAAGTAGAGAAATCACCAGAAGAAAAAGAGAAAGAAACCAAAAAAATAAAAGAAGATGCAGAAGAAATAATACTAAAAGACAAAACAAAAAAGCTTCTTGTTTCTGCTGAAGATTACAAAAAATCAGCTGTTATTTTTGGAACAAAAATAATTACAGGATATATGGAAGAATATGTGTATAAAAGAAGAGCTGATGGTTTGGCAATTATTGATGTTGAAAAAACAGATGAAAAAATACAAGCTGCAATAAACTTTTTAAGCCAATATGAACCAAAAGATATACTTATTTTCTGCAAAAGAGAAGTTGGATGGAAAGCAGCTGCAAAATTCTCTGAAATTATTGGAACAAAAGTCTTTATCAGAAGATATCCAGCAGGAATAATCACAAATTCTTCTTTGCCTGACTTTTTTGAACCAAAAATTTTGCTTGTTGTTGACCCATGGATTGACAAGAATGCTATTTTTGATGCTCTAAGAATAGGAATCCCAATAATAAGTTTATGTGATACAAATAATGTTACAAATAATATTGATTTAATAATTCCTGCAAATAACAAAGCCAAAACAAGCTTAGCATTAATATTCTATTTATTAACAAAAGGTGTTGCAAAAGCAAAGAACATAGAATTCAAAGCCAAATTAGAAGACTTTGGTGCTGATTCTGAGTAATTCTAAGCTAATTCATGTATTCTTTTATAGATTTTGTCATGATGGTCATAATCCTCAAACCTAATAACCATTTGAGCTTTATCAACCTTAAAAACTAAAATAAAATGCTTATCTATATGTACTCTCTTAAAACCCTTCATATCTTTTCTTAAAAACTTATAATGCTCTGGATTTTGAGGAATGATTTGTTTAATTTCATCACGCTTCTTTATAACAATAGAAAACTGTTTTGGATTCTTTTGCTTAAGTTTCTTTAATTTTCTTGTTAGAACATCACTATACTCACTTTTCCACTCATACATTTTCTGCTAATCCCTTATCAAACTCTTTTTCAGAAAGAAATTTACCAGCATCTATTTTTTTTAGCTTTTCAATATACTCTGGCCTTACTTCATGAAAATCAGACTCTAGTTCTTCTATAGTTATCTCTATATTTCTTAATTTCTCTTTAATTTCCCCCACATCTTTTGCAATCTGTTTCATAAGTTCAGCAGTCATAAAATATAAAATAATTGCTGATTTATATACCTTATGATTTATGTTAAAATATAAATTCACATCCTTTCTAATTTCTTAATTCTTTCATCAATTGGTGGATGTGTGCTAAATAAGTTCTGTATCTTTTTCTTGTAAGGATCTGCCATAAACAATGGAGCTAATGCTTTAGAATACCTTTTCTTGTCTTTTTCAGGCACAACTTCTTTCTTTATCTTAACAAGAGCATTCTTTAAACCAGGAGAATATCTTGTGAATTTTACTGCAGTTGCATCAGCAGAATATTCTCTTTTTCTGGAAATTGCAAATGAAACAAGCTGTGCAAATAAAGGAGCAAGTATTGCCATAAGAACAGCAATTACTAAAATAATAATACCAGTCCTATTATCTCTATCAGAACGGAACCATAAACTTCTTAAGAATATTTGAGCAATAATACTAATTAATCCAACCATAACAGCAGTAAGTGTCATGAATTTAATATCATAATTTGCAACATGTCCCATTTCATGTGCAATAACACCTTCAAGTTCCCCTTTACTTAGTTTTTTCAAAGCACCTGTTGTTACACATATAACAGAATTCTTAGGATCTCTTCCAGAAGCAAATGCATTTATTTGTTCTGATTCCATAACATAAACTTTAGGCATTGGCATTCCAGATGCAATAGACATGTTTTCAACAGCATGATAAAGCATTCTATGTTCTGTATGTGATGCTTCTTTAGCTTTTACAGATGCAATAGCTATTTTACCAGAATTATAATATGTGATAAGTATGTAAGACAAAGAAAAAATAATAGAAAAAATCATAATAATAAAGAAATAACCAGGATCTAATGCTAATGCAATAACATATCCAAGCAAAACAAAGAAAAAGAAAATCACAATAACAAGGAAAAAAGATTTTATTTGATTGTTTCTAATCTCATCATGAAAAGATATTCTTTCTACCATTTTATTCTCGTTTTTGCGAAGATTTTTTTAAAAGCTTCATATTAGAACTCTACTTTTGGTACTGCTTTCATTTCTGTAGGTATTTTAAGGAACTCTTTGTGCTTTTGTCCATATAATCTTGCAAAGAATGCTCCTGGAAATGTCTTTACAGAATTATTAAACGTAAGAATAGAATCATTATAATACTGCCTTGAATATGCGATTTTATCTTCAATGGCAGCAAGTTCTTTTTGCAATTGAAGGAAATTTTCATTAGCTTTTAATTGTGGATAATTCTCAGCTATAGCAAAAATTGTTTTAAGTGCATTTTGCAATTGATTTCCAGCTTTCATCTTATCTGGTAAGGTTTTTGCTGACAAAAGTGCTTTACGGGCATTTGTTACTTCTGTCATGATCTTCTTTTCATGCTTTGCATATCCTTCTACTGTCTTTACCAAGTTAGGAACCAAATCTGCTCTTTTTCTCAACTGTACATCAATCTGAGACAAAGAGTTATCAATCCTGTTACCTAAAATAACAAATCTATTAAAGTAGTAAATAAAGATAATTGCAATTAATAAAACAAGGATAATAATGAACCATAGATAACCTGCTGCCATGATTTAAGCAGGAGATTTTATTTTATAAATATTTGCCTTGATATTTGTTAAGATATAAAAAGCATTAGATAGTATCATAAGCATGCCTAAAAAAGTCTTCAAAATAAATAGTAAAAAAAAGGGTCCAATAGTTGTCATAATGGGTGGAGTACATGGAGATGAAATTTGTGGTGTTAAGGTAATAGATTTTCTAAAAAAACATATCAAAGAAATAGATAGAGGAACTATTTATTTGATTTATGGTAATCCTTTAGCAATTAAACAAGAAAAGAGATTTGTTGAAATGAATTTGAATAGAGCCTTTTTACAAGAAAATAAGATAGATAAGATTAAAATAAATAGTTATGAGTATAAAAGAGCGAAAGAGCTTATGCCTATTTTATCTTCAGCAAACTTCTTGTTAGATATCCATTCAAGTAAAACACCAAATGCAAAACCATTTGTAATTTGTGAACCACATAGCTATAAATTGATAAGTCATTTACCATTTCAAATAGTTTCTTCTGGATGGGATAAACTTGAACCAGGATCAACTGATGCTTATGTTAATAAAAACAAGAAGTATGGAATTTGTATAGAATGTGGTTATCATACAGATAAAAAAACATATGATTTAGCTAAAAAATCAGCATTAATTTTTCTAAATGAAACAGTAATTTTAAAAGGTGAAAATTATAAGTCTATTACTTATCCTCAAAAAATAATTAATGTATACAAAATCTATATCACTAAAACAAACTTTAAACCAGTACGTCAGTTTTTAGATTTTGAACTAATAAAATCAAACGAATTAATTGGATTTGATGGAAAGAAAGAAATAAGAACTAAAAAAGAATCTTTTATTATTTTTTGTCGACAAAGAAAATTACCTGGAGAAGAAGCCTTTTTGCTTGCTAAATAAATCTGCCTTGATGGAATAAGTTTAAAAATAAAACTTTCTTAAAAACAAGATAAAAGAAAGGTCTAAAGGGAAATGAAAAAAATATTAGTTACAGGTTCTGTAGGACAAATTGGCTCTGAATTAGTTCCTGTTTTGCGTGAAAAATATGGCAGTAAAAATGTTGTAGCAACTGTTCACAAAACAATGCCTTCTCAGGAATTTCTTAAATCAGGCCCTTATGAAAAAGTTGATACAAATAACAAAGAAGAATTAGTTAATGTACTTAAGAAGTATAATATTGACACAGTATTTCATATGGTTGGAATTCTATCTGCTGTTGGAGAAAAAAAACCAGATCTTGCATGGAAAGTAAATATGGAAAGTCTTAAACATGTCTTAGACTTAGCAAAAGAAATGAAGTTGAAAGTTTTCTGGCCAAGTTCTATTGCAGCTTTTGGACCTAATACTCCTAAAAAAGAAACACCACAATTAACAATAATGGATCCAAATACAATGTATGGCATAACAAAATATTCTGGAGAATTATTATGTAATTATTATTTTCAGAAGTATGGTGTAGATGTCAGGAGTGTGAGATATCCTGGAATAATAAGCTGGAAAACTCCTCCTGGTGGCGGAACAACAGATTATGCTGTTGCAGTCTTTTATGAAGCATTGAAAAATAAAAAATATACTTTTTTTGTGAAAAAAGATACTATTCTTCCAATGATGTACATGCCTGATGCTATAAAAGCAGCAATTGATATTATGGAATCTCCAATTGAAAAAATTAAGATAAGGCTTTCTTATAATCTGGCAGCTATTAGTTTTTCTGCTGAAGAACTTGCAAAAGAGGTGAAAAAATATATTCCTGATTTGAAATATGATTTTATTCCAGATGAAAGGCAAAAGATTGCAGATTCATGGCCTGCTTCTATTGATGATTCAAATGCCAGAAAAGATTGGAATTGGAAACATAAATATGGCTTAGCTGAAATGACAAAGGATATGATTTCTAATTTGAAGAGAGAATTAAGGAAATAAATCTAAGAGTATTGCAATGAAAATTTCCATGCAAAGAGTCAAGAATGCTATGGATGAAAGAGAAAAACACAAAAACAAAACATAACGAAACATTTATAAAGTAAAATGGACACGTATAAAGTAAAATGGACACGTATAAAGTAAAATGGACAAAATTGCAGGCAGAGATATTCAGGTTTTTATGCATTAACGCAGGGCAAAATTTTAATTTGAGGGGGATTGCAAAACCACTTAAGGTTTCTCCAACTGCTGTTTCAAATGCTTTACATGATTTACAAAAAAATGGATTAATTAAAATAGAAAAATCAAAGACAATGAATCTTATGTCTATTGAGTTTAATAGAGACAATGAAAAAGCAATTAACTTAAAAAGAGTTGAAAATTTAAGACTTATTTATGAATCAGGGATTATGGATTTTTTAGAAAGTAAGTTTCCTGGATGCACAATAATGCTTTTTGGTAGCTATTCAAGGGGTGAAGATGTATGGTATGGAGAAATGGATGACAGAAATTCAGATATTGATATTGTAATTATTAATACAAAAGAAAAAGAAATCAACTTAGAAAAATTTGAAAGAGAACTTAAAAGAAAGATTTTTATAAATTTTTACAAATCTTGGAAGTTCATACATAAGAATTTAAAGAACAACATATTGAATGGAATTTTATTTTCTGGAGGAGTTGAAATATGAAACTGCCAAAAGAATTTGAATATTATATAAAAAAAGGAATAGTGAGAATAGTAAAAGCAGATAAACAAAAAGCAGAATTTTTAATAAATGAATCAGACACAACCTTTAGGGGATTGAATAAAAGATTGAATTCAATGGGGATAGATGAAGATAATGTAAACTCTATAATTAAAGATTGTTATGATATTTTAATGGAATTAATTCGAGCAAGTCTTCTTTTAGATGGTTATTCCACCTCTGGAAATTATGCCCACGAAGCAGAAGTTTCATATTTAAAAAAATTAAAATTCAATGACAATGAAATATCTTTTTTAAATGACTTAAGAAAAAATAGAAATTCCATAACATATTATGGTAAAATATTAAATAAAGAATATGCTGGAAGGGTTATAGAATTCACAAAAAAGAATTATCTTAAACTAAAAAAGATTACAGAAAAAATAGAAAAGAGATAAAACAAAAGCAAGAGCAATCAAAACAAGAACAAAAACCCCCCTAAAACCCAAATCCCCGAAGGATAAATATAACGAAACATTTATAAATTAAAAAAACAAAAGTTAATTATTAATTCTGAAAAAAATGTTATCAGAAGATATAAAAGAGCTCAGAGGAAAATTAGTCAGAAGCGGAACTACAACAATCGGCATGATTTGCAAAGATGGTGTAATTCTTGCAGCTGATAGGCAGGCAACTGCTGATTACTTTGTAGCTCATAAACATGTAGAGAAGATTGTGCCAATCACAGAGAATGTGGCAGTAACAACAGCTGGATTAGTTTCTGACATCCAATTAATAAGCAAATTAACAAAAGCAGAATTAAAATTAAAGAAAATAAGGACAAAAATACAACCAACAGTAAAAGAAACCGCAAATCTTTTTGCAACAATTCTATATCATAATATAAGAAAGTTTTCACCAATCTTAGGAATTGCTGCATTTATTGTTGGCGGTGTTGATGATGATGGTTTTTGGCTTTATGATGCTGCTCCAGATGGTGCTGCATTAGAGCATAAAGATTATGTTTCTACAGGAAGTGGAAGTATCTTATCCTATGGTGTTTTGGAAAGCCAATACACTCCAGATATAACAATAAAAGATGGAATAAAATTAGTAGTAAAAGCAATAAACACATCAATGCAAAGAGATGTTGCATCTGGCGGGGGAATTGATGTAATAGCAATAACAAAAGATGGCATGAAAAAAGTTTTCGAAGAAGAAATAAAGAAAATAGTATCAATAAAATAAATAACAAATCTTTTGAAAAATTCTAATATTAATCTAGTATCTTAATCAAAATTTAATAAAAAATGGAAATCTTAGACAATATCTTGAAATTCTTGCCAGAAGGAACTATCCTTTCTGCTGGCTTTGAAGGTGCAAACATTGTTTTGTATACTGACAAGAAGGATTTTTTCCTAGAAGGCGGAGAATTAATAAGAGAAGTTGTAAATAATATCAAGAAGAGAGTTGAATTAAGAGCAGATGAAACTATTTTGTTGTCAAAGGAAAAAACAGAAGAATTCATAAAAAAAGTAATTCCAAAAGAAGCAGGAATTGAACAAATTATTTTTGATGAGAAAAGAAGTCTTGTTGTTATAGAAGCAAAAAAGCCAGGATTAGGAATTGGAAAAGAAGGTAAAATTCTCAAGGAAATAAAAGAAAATACTTTATGGATTCCATTTGTTAGAAGATGTCCTGCAATTAAAAGCCAGATTATAGAAGGAATAAGGCATGTATTATATGAGAATTCTGCATACAGAAGAAAATTCCTTGATAAGATTGGAAAAGATATTTACAAAGAATGGTCTGCTGAAAAAAAAGACTTATGGATAAGATTAACATTTCTTGGTGGTGCAAGGCAAGTTGGAAGATCGTGCTTATTATTAACAACACCAGACAGCAAGATTCTTCTTGATTGCGGAATAGATGTTGCAGCAAATAACAGTGAAAGATTTCCTTTCTTTAATATTTCTGAATTTGATTTAAAAGAATTAGATGCAGTTATATGTTCTCACCCACATTTAGATCATTCTGGTGTTATTCCTTACTTGTACAAGTTAGGTTACAGGGGTCCAGTTTACATGACAGAGCCAGCAAGAGATATTTCTGCTTTACTTGCATTAGATTTTATTGGTGTTTCATACAAAAAAGCTAACCAGCCATTATTCAGTTCTTCTGATGTTAAAGAAATGGTAAAGCATTCTATTACATTAAATTACAATGAAGTTACAGACATTACTCCAGATATAAGAATTACATTATATAATGCAGGACATGCTTTGGGAAGTGCTATGGTTCATTTACATATTGGAAATGGATTGCATAACATGCTTTATACTGCTGATTTCAAGTATGCAAAAAGCAGATCATTAGAAGCAGCAACAACAAGATTTCCAAGATTAGAAACATTGATTATTGAATCTACTTATGGTGGCAAAGATGATGTTCAGCCTAATAGAAGCGAATGTGAAGCTAAGATGGTTGAAAAAATTAAGGAAACAATTGCAAGAAAAGGAAAAGTTTTATTGCCTGTTTTAGGAGTTGGTAGAAGTCAGGAAATTATGCTTGTATTAGAGCAGGCAATGAGAGAAAAAAAGCTTCCAGAAGTTCCAGTTTATATTGATGGTATGGTGTGGGATGTTACTGCAATCCATACTGCATATCCAGATTATTTAAGCAATACAGTTAAGAGCATGATTTTCAGAGATCAAAATCCTTTTGTATCTAAAACATTCAAAAGAGTTGGAAGTGGACAAGAAAGAAAGCAAGTTTTAGAAGGCGGACCCTGCATTATTTTAGCTACATCTGGTATG
>JAHJTU010000102.1 GCA_018829485.1 Nanobdellota archaeon
ATAACAAAGATTTTCTTACTTAGCTTCATCCCGAGTTAGAATTATGAATTAAGAATAATGAATTATGGTTATTCTATATTTTGGATTATTAATTCAAATACTTTGATTCGTGATTCATGATTCCTGATTCAAGAATTTTTCAAGATCCTTCGGCAAAGGCGCTACAAATTCACGCTTCTTGCCATTTGGATCGATAAATTCAATGCGGTGCGCGTGGAGAAACTGCCGACCCGGCTGGACAGAGTCCCTCCGACCATAAATCTTGTCCCCGACGATCGGATGCCCAAGCCCGGCAAAGTGAACTCTAATTTGATGCGTCCGACCAGTTTTGGGCGTTACCTTTAGATAGCTAAAATTTTTAAAATATCCAACGACTATGTAAGCTGTTTCCGCCATCTTGCCGGACCGAGCAGGGCTAAACCGCACCCGTCTTACCGTGTCCCGGGCGATCGGTATTTTGATAACGGCCTTGCGCGGGGCAATTTTGCCATGAATGAGTGCCAGATACTCTTTGGTAATACGAGACGTACGAAAAAGCTCCTTCAAAAAAATAAAATAAGCAGAAGTTTTGGCCACCAACAGCAGGCCCGAGGTCTCCTTGTCGAGACGATGTACCAAACCGCAGCGTTCAAGTTTACAAACGGAGGCGGGCAAATAGCTTTTTAGCAAATCAACCAAAGTCTCTCCCTTTTGCCCGCTGCCCTCGTGCACTACCAAACCGGCTGGTTTGTCGATTACCAGCAAATTCTTGTCCTCAAAAATAATTTTAAGTTTTGCCATAACGGGTTAGTTCAAAGAGGGCTAGCACAATCCCAATCACAATGGCCATATCAGCTAAATTGAAGTGGCTAAGACTGCCTAGCTGGATATAATCAGCCACTTCGCCCCCAAGAAACCGCTCTAGTAGATTACTTGCTCCCCCACCGACAATTAGGCCGAAGGCAGTTGCCCACATGGCAGTGCACGGACGGTGCACAAAAAACCAAATCAGCATAACCACCAAAAAGAGAGTTGAGGCCACTAAGATGACATTGGCTGGCAGATCTAAACCAAAAGCAATACCGGAGTTGTACATAACCAAGTCACCGAGCGCTAATCGAATCACCTGGAGGAGGACAACCGTCAAAACAGCCACTGCCCAAAACACTAAATTTGGGAGTTTATTTAAGCCCATACTAAAAGTTTTACCTAGAGTCTTCCATGCAGGTACGAGCGGCCGGATAGGCTTTAAGTCTCTCTTCTCTAATCCAGTCACCCGTCACCTCGCAACGGCCGTAAGTGCCTTTGTCGAGTTTACTAAGAGCCATGTCCACCTCGTCCAGAGTTGCCTCCAGGTCATTGACTCTCGACATTCTCTCTTGCAGTTCCTCAGCCTCCTCACCACTGTCGCCAACATCCTCAACACTACCGACATCATAATCCGGCTGCAGGGGGATGTACTTACCCGAAGCCTCATCGTAACTTGAGATCTCCTTCAAATCGACAATGGTCGCCTCCCTTTGACGCAACAAGTCTCGTCTGCGCTCATCCAGAAATTCCTGATTATAATGCGAATCGGACATATTCATAAATTTATAAAACTTAACTTCTAGGCTTGCCCCCCAGCATCTTTAAAACATTGGCTAGTTTGTCCCGAGTCCCGAGCAGAATTAATCTGTCGCCCCCGTCAATTACTGCATCACCCGTTGGATTAATAATAGCATTGCCATCAGGCTTGTGGATAGCCAGCACCGATACTCCGTAGTTTCTGTTAGAGAGCTTACTGGCGATACTGTGGCCGGCTACTGGCGAGGTATTGGCCACGATAACGTCGTCGATTTCAATCTCTTTATTAGAGAGATCTTGGACGTCGTCCAAAAAGTCGGCCACTTCCGGGTTGAGAGCGAAGTTAACCATTCTAAAAGCTCCGATCTCATGGGGCGAGACAACCCGGTCGGCCCCGACCTGAAGCAATTTAGAGGCGGTGTTTTGCTGGTTGGCCCGAGCTACCACAAAGAGATTGTGATTGAGGGACTTGGCCGTCACGATCGTAAGGACTGCATCACTATCCCTTCCCAAACAGACGATCAGACCTTTGGCATTCATCGCTCCGGCCTGTTTGAGAACATGTTCATCGTTAGCATCTCCAAGCACGCAAAGGTTCCCCTCCTCTTTGCACCTCTCCAGGGTCTCGATATCTTTTTCCACTACCACAAATTGGACCGCTTCTTTAGTCAGTTCCCTGACCACTTGCCGACCAACGCGTCCAAAGCCACAAACGATATAGTGACCCGCAAGATGTTTAAGTGTTCGTTCCATCCGTTTAAGATTTAAATTCTCCTCTAGTTTATTTTCTAACATATATTCGCCTAATGTGCGAATGACGTAGTAGAGCGTGACCAGTCCGAAGACAATAAGCAGAATGGTAAAGATGATGCCGGCCGGACTTAGGACGTGGACTTCCCTGAACCCGACGGTTGCCAGTGTGATGACTACCATATAGACGGAATCCAGCGCATTCCAGCCTTCGATAAACATATAGCCGAGCGTCCCCACTACGACTAAGGTAGCAGCCAGCAACAAAAGCCCCCAGAAACTAACCCGCTTGTCTTTCTCCATCACTCTTTAAGTAAAACTTATTAGAGAGCCAACGACAACAGTGGCCATCACCACCAAAAATACAAAATAACCCAGCCAAGCCAATAGCCAAGCGACGTTAAGCCAAGTAAATAACTTCAGGCTACGCATTTTGGGCACCATCCATCCCACTAACAGAACAGCGGTTATGACTAGTGCGCCAATTTCAACTACCCACACCCATGCTGGCACGCCACTGGCGATAATCTTATCGATAAATTCTTCCGGGCGGTCAGTGAGCAGATTGCCGGTCAGAATATCTTTATATCTAATGTACGTCTGATATAGCCTCCACCCATTCATGGACAGAACGCCAAGAAGCAAAAAATCCCCCGCGATGAGAAGAATTTGCCAAATCGATAGTTGTTTTGGGAGTTTTACCATGGTTATTTTTTGGATTCAAGCTCCTTAGGGGAGTCGGTGGCTGCCAAACTCATAGCATCCCCCCGAATCTTGCTGACGATCTGTTTATATTCATTGTAGGCGTTTTGGATCATCACATTACCCTTGGCTACTTTGTTGTCAAGAATTTCATCCATCTTAGAGAGTGAGTGGCTCAGGTCAATCAAAAAAGCTTTAACTCTCTCTTCATCAAGACGAGTTGAGTGCTTGCGGTGCAGATCCAAAAAAGTCAGTAGGTATGGCACTGTCATGCCATAAGGAATGATTACTACATGATAGTCGCGATAAGAGCGCATAATGGAATCTTTGAGCAGGTAGTGCAGGGCGTCGGGTACGGCCATGATCGCCCACTCGTAAGTGACTGGTGGAGAAATATATTCCCCTACTTCGCGGGCTTTGCGCAACACAGCTTGTTC
>JAHJTU010000062.1 GCA_018829485.1 Nanobdellota archaeon
AAGTTCCCTTGTATTACCTTCGTAATTTCTTTTATTCAAGTTCATTTTCCATTTTTCTTCTTTCTTTATTTTTTCACCAAGTTTTTTTGTTGCTTCCTGCAGTTTTTTTACATCTGTCTTAACCCATTCATCAATTGGCACATAACTATATGTTAATTCAAATGTTTCTGGTTTTGATTTGCATAACTTTATCAATTTTTTAACAATGTCTTTAGGTTTACTAACATTTAACTGAAATAACCCTGCAACATCGCTTTCCAAGAATTCTGGTTTTGCTCCAACTTCTTTTAAATTTGTTTGTGCTTCTTGTTTAGCCCTTTCAAAATGAGAGGGGCTGTAAGTAACTAATAAATTCCCATTTGCCATTCTATAAAAGGACATTTAAGGTATAAAAATCTTTCTTAACAGCATTTGTAGATTAGATAAAATCAAACAAAGAATTAAAATAAATTAAAGATTAATAAAAAAAGAAAAAGAAAAAAATAATAAAAATTATTTATCTTCTTCTTGTTGCTCTTCTTGTAGTTGTTCTAGCAGCTGTAGTTGTTCTTCTTCTAGCTGCTTTTCTTCTTGTAGTTGTTCTAGCAGCTGTAGTTCTTCTAGCTGTTCTTCTTCTAACCATTTTTATTTTCCTCTTTTATTTTATTATTTATTGAAACATTTAACATTTTTTAGTATAAATACTTTTCTATTTTTTTATTTTAATTAAAAATAAAAACAAAATTTAAAAACAAGATAACATTACATAAATGTGGGAAAATGAAACTAATTGCTGATTTACATATACATTCTAAATTTAGTAGAGCTACTTCACCAAATATAAATGTAAAAAACATTTCTGAGTTTGCAAAAATAAAGGGATTAAATTTAATTGGTACTGGAGATTTTACACACCCTTTATGGTTAAAAGAATTAAAAAATTCTTTTGAAAATGAAAACGGAATTTTAACTTATAATAAATGTAATTTTGTTTTAAGTGCAGAAGTTTCTAATATATACAGTCAAGATAACAAATTAAGAAAAGTGCACAACATTATACTTGCTCCATCCTTTGAAATTGTTGAACAGATAAATGAATTATTTTCAAAAAAAGGTAAACTTGAATCTGATGGAAGACCAATATTTGGAAAATATTCTTGTTATGAACTTGTAGAAGATTTGAAAAAGATTTCAGATGACATAGAAATAATTCCAGCTCATGCGTGGACACCATGGTTTGGATTATTAGGAAGCAAAAGTGGATTTGATTCTGTTGAAGAATGTTTTAAAGAAAAAAGCAAGCACATTTATGCAATTGAAACAGGTTTAAGTTCTGATCCATTAATGAACTGGCGTTTATCAAAACTTGATAAGTACACTTTAGTAAGTAATTCAGATGCTCATTCTTTATGGGCTTGGAGACTTGGGAGAGAAGCAAATATTTTTGAGATGAAAGAAATAACTTACAAGAATTTAATTAATGCAATAAGAAACAAACAAGGATTTGTTGAAACTATTGAAGTAATTCCAGATTATGGAAAATACCATTTGGATGGACACAGATTATGTAATGTATGCTTAACACCAGAACAAACAAAAAAAGTAAAAGGGGTTTGTCCAAAATGTGGAAAACCATTAACAATTGGTGTATTAAACAGAGTAGAAGAACTTGCTGACAGAGAGCAAGGATATAAACCAAAAGATTCAATTCCATTCAAGCATGTTATTCCATTAAGTGAATTAATTGCATGTTTAGAAAATACATCTGTTTCATCACAAAAAGTTCAAAATATTTATAATAAACTTATTAGTGAATTTGGAAATGAATTTAACATTCTTCTTTATACTGAAAAAGAAAAACTTGGAAGAGTTTGCGATAAGAAACTTCTTGATATAATCTTACGTAACAGAGAAGGAAAAGTAAAAATTAATCCCGGATATGATGGAGAATATGGCAAGCCAATTCTTGAAGCAAAGCAGGAAAAATTGTTCTAGAACTTTTTAACCAATGTATCCAACATCAAAATCATATTTTTCTTCTTTAACTGATAAACCTTTTCCTTTATCTTCTTGGAAGAAATTCTGAATAGCAGAAATTTCTTCATCCATGTTTTTAATTCTCAAATCAAATTTCTTAGAATCAGCATTTATTCCTGTAAGTTTATTAATTAAACTAAGTGCTGTTTTCAAACTTTGTAAATTAAAATAATCTTTGTCTGTTGTTTCTGTTAAAAAAGCGGTTGCATCAACATTTTTGTCTTTTGCTAAACCAAGAAGAACTCCTGCAACACCAACAATTGGACCTAAATTTCCATGGGCTGTTCTCAATCCAGGTTCAACTTTTCTATATTTTTCAATTAAAGAACTTTTGCTTGCAATGGCATAAATTGATGGATTGCTTGTAAATTCTGGCAATGATGCACCACCAAGAACAATAATTTCTTTACCTTTTAATTGCTGGAACAAATCAAGAATCTTTGTGCAGAATTCAAAACATTTTGCTTCTCTTGGCTGATAATCTCCTGCTACAAATAAAAAATTGCTTTTCTTATAATTTGCATGATAAAATTTAACAGAGGGGAATTCAACGCTATCTCTTGTTGGAAAAACCATTGGAGGAATATCAGAATAAAATTTTCCTATTTCTTTTGCATTTAATTGTTCAATTATGAAATCTGTAACTATTTTGCCAACATTCCCTATTCCTGGCAATCCAACTACAAAAGTTGCATTTTTTATTTTTCCATTCTTTAAATTAAAAGAATCTTCCATTTTCCTCTTTTGTTTTTTTATTTTATTTACTTAACAAACTTGAACTTAAATTTATAACCAACTTTTTCAATCTTTTTTCCACACTTACATTTCTCTTTTAGTGTATACTTATAACAAGGTAAACATTTAAACATTTTACTGTTTTATCTTGACTTCCCCAAGATTCTTAAAAGATTTTATAATTTTCTCTGCTTCTGCATTAAGTATTTTTTCTGCCTCTTTTGCATTCTCACTTTCAAGTTCCAATTTATATAAAGGAGCACTTATGTACTTGACTGAAATCTTTTTTGTATTCAAAATTTGCTTGATTTTCTCAACCCCATCAGGCAAAGAAGTTTTAATTTCTAATATCAAAGAAACTTTTACTTTTTTCGGCTTTACCCTTTCTTTTATTAAATCAAAAAGAACATCTATTTTCTTTGAATCTTTTATTTTTAATTCTGATAATTTATTTTTATCTTCTAAAGAATTTTGGAAAAAATCAAATAATGAATTATACTTTTCTTTAATTTCTTCTAATACAGAATCATCAATTTTTATTTTTGTTTTGCTATCAAATGTTTTCAGAATTGCTTGTGCATTATTTGCTTTTTTGTATTGTTCAATCTTTTCTTTCTTTTCTCTTAATGTTGCTCTTCTCAATGATAAAGTAATATGTCCTTTTTCTTCATCAACCCTAAGAACCTTGCATGCAACTTTTTTTCCTTCTTTAACATGATCTCTTATATTTCTAATTCTTCCAGGTGCAATTTCACTAATTGGGATAACTCCCTCATTTCCATTTTCTAATGTACAGAATACAGTTGTTGGAAAGATTCTTGAAACTGTGCATAAAACAATTTCATTTTCTTTTGGAAACTTCTTTAATTTTTCTTTCATTACAACACTTCTAAAATTCTTGATTTAACTTTTATTTTTCCACCACTTGGTTCAGCTAAAATCTTTCCACAAACAAGACATTTAACTTTACTAGAGGCTTTTCCAAATATGATTTGTTCATTCTTGCAACTGCATCTTACTTTCAAAAATTTGCTTCTTGTTTTTCTTTCCATTTTCTTAATTTCGTTTTTGCAGAAGCTTTTTCTAAAAGCTTCATTTTATTTAAATTCAACCCTCTTTACCCTTTTTGATATTGAACCCATGCTCTTCTTTTTACATTCGCTGCAAGTATAAACTAAACTTACTTTCTTGCTTCCTTTAATAGTTCTTTTGAATTTACTTACTGCTGGTTTGCTTCCATACTTACCAAGATTTCCAAAACCCCTTCCAAGTCCTCTTCTCTTTGCTCTAACAAGAGAACCCTTTTTCAGACTGCCCCTCTTTGCTCCTGCTTTTAACTGAGACACTTTTTGCAAAGTATGCTTCTTACAAAATGGACAGTACTTTTTGACTTTTTCTTTTATTTTCATTTAAATCTCCACCATTTCAGCCATTTTGTTCTTTATTAAAGTTTCTGCAATCTTTTTTGGAAGATTTGCAACATCTCTTTCCCTAAATGGCCCAATTTCATTTCCATTTAAGTCAACAAATTTTGGGGTTTCTGATCTAAACTTAATAAGCAAGTTTTCATCTTCTATCCTCTCAATTCCCTCAATAATTGAAATTATCTTTGCATCAATATCTTTAAGCTTTTTCAAAACTTCTTCAAAAAGTTCTATTTCTGTTTCAAGCATGGTTTTTGATTCAGTCTTGCTAATTCCGGTTTTGCTAGCAACTAATGAAAGCTCTATAACTTTCTTTTCCCTTACCATAAAAAGTTCCCTTAACATGGATTTTGCATTTTCCAACTGCTTTTTTGTCCTTTCAAGAGTTTCATTAAAAAATTCTGGCCTTTCTTCTCTTTCTCTCTCCAAAAGAGCCTTTTTTTCTTTCAAATACAAAGCAACATCATTAAGAAAAGTCTTGCTAAGAGATTGTAGTTTATCTGTATATTTCTCTTTTCTCAATATTTCAAAAATCTCAGGATATGTTACCATTTTCAAAATGTTCTTAACCTTACTAATCTAAGGGTTTTCGTTTTTAAAAGCTTTCCTGGCT